>NZ_JAWDHA010000048.1:0-33128 GCF_034190895.1 Virgibacillus sp. M23
CACTTCAACTCCTGTGGGAAATGTTTGACCTGAAGATCCACTTTTTTGAGCGGGTTTTGCTAAAAAAGTTAGCTGAAGGACAAACCCCACGGAAAGGGAAGTGGGCAGCCGGAGTGGTGGTCAAGTAAGAAGTAGCTATTATTCCATAATAGCTACTAGAGGGAGCGTAAATCTGAGCATGTAGTGATAAGGACTGAGCGAATTTTGCTCCGTTTTTTTTCTAGGAAATTATAAAATTTCCCCTATGGATAAATATAGGCGTGTTGGGCTGCATCCAGCTCCAGCGTCCAGTAACTAGGCTACTTCACGAATCGCCCTACGATTAAGTCATCATTGGCTCACAAGCTCACCGTGATTCCTTTATCTCCGTTGAATCGCTCCAGTCGCTACGTTTCTAATCAGGCGTTTCCGCTTTTGTTATTGTATCTGCTACTTTCGAATTATTAAAAAAGTGCATCAAATTCTAAAGAGCTGCAACTTTTTATGAGGCGAATTCGTTATTTAGGGAGGAAGGGGGAGGAATATTGGATATACAAGACTTATATAAGCTTTATATTTTAGATGTTTCGATATTTATTCTCCCTATGTAAGGATAAGGAATTAGCAGAGGATTTGACTCACGATACATTTATGAAAGCATACATAGCATTAGATAGATCACCGCCAAAGTCCTTTAAAGCATGGCTGTTTAAAATAGCCTACCATCTTTTCATTGATTATATGAGGCACAGTAAAAGAATTGTTTATCAGGAACCAGAATTTTTTTCGAAAATAGCTCACGATCAATCAACAGAACTAGATTTTTTAAAACACTTACATATTAGAGAATTGTACCGAAAGCTTGATCAATTGAAGCCCTTACAGCGGGATGCTATTCTTCTATGTGATATTCAAGGATATTCCTATAAAGAAGCAGCTACTATTCTATCAGTAAAGGAGAACACCTTGAAATCCCATATTTTCCGTGGAAGAGGACGACTTAGACAGCTTTATAAAAAAGGGGAGTGAAGCATGAGCACAGAATGGAAAGAAAAGCTAAAAAAATATTATAATGGTGAGCTGTCAGAGGAGGAAGCTCTGGAAGTAGAGGAGGAATTAGATAGGCTTGATGATTATCAGGAAATACTAGGGAAAGAGATACCATCTGTTGATCAGGAGAATGATCGTGAAGATATACCTCCGGAAAAAGTCCAGCAAATTCTAAACAGTAGTATTCGGCATGCTAAATTTTCCTTAGTAGCCTATGTTGTTATGATCCTATTACTCATATACCCTATTATGGTGATAGCTAGTTATCTGTACTATGGCGTGAATAATAAGGCTGAAGAACTTATAGATGTTGCAATTAATACAGTTTACGTCACGGAGCCAAATGTTAGTCTTGAAGAAATGGAGATAGAGGAGCAGATTAATTTATTTCATTTTCAAGTTCAGATGGATCTTTTCAAACGAATTGGCAAAAAGGATATAAAGCAAGGGGAGTGGCAGGTCAAATATCTATTCGATGATGCAAAAATGCCAGTACGAAACTATATTACAGAATCTCCGAAAGAGCGAATCCCATATTTTGATACAAAAAAACTATATCACCCTAAAGCAACGATTACGAATCGAGATAATACAGCTTGGGATACACTTGAAAAACTGCCAGAAGGAACTGTTTCTGAAATATATGTCTCACTAAATAAACTTACAAACCCAGATGAAATGCCAGACATCGTAGATGGAATGGATGTGGAATGGCGATGGTATGCTATAGATACTGGTTTAGAATCCACAGGTAAAGATCTAGAAGGAAGATATCTGGCGCCAATCGGTTATCCTGCCCAAACAGATCCTGATGCTTGGTCACCGTACAATAATTCAAAATCAAATGAAGCACAATTCTTAGATAGTCTTCATTTACTAGAAAAATATGAAGAGCAAGCGGTAGCCATTTCCCATGCAAAATCATTAGAGCTGAATGATCGGATTAGTTATTTAATGAACCATGGGATTCATGTTTATGCCGGGGTACTTACAGGACCTACAAAAGAGATATTAAAACTACAAGAAAATGAAGCAATTCGAGCGATTCATATAGGGGAGGTGCGATTATGGAATTGGTAAGTTTATTTCATAGAAAAGAAAAAAAGAAACGACTAAAATTAAGAGAAACGAAATTTGGTATCGCGTCTTTTATATGTGCATTGCTTACATTAGCCTATTTAAATATTTTTTTACTAACCTTCGGTGAAGTTGCGGGACTTACGAATATCTTCTTTGGTGTACTACCCTTTCTTGGTACACTTTTTGGTTTAATTAGTTTAACAAGAATAAATTTTAAAAAAACCTTTACCTTGTTAGCATTCAGTATTTATGTATTTACCGCATTTTGTATTGTTATCGTCGGTTTCTTTGAGCTAAGCATTTATCCAAAGCCATGAGGAAAGTAAAAACGTTTTTCACATGGAAAACAGAGAAATACTAGAAATCTTGGAGTAGTCCATCTTTATATTAAACAAACTACTTGCTGGTAAGTGACCAACAAGTAGTTTGTTTTACTTGATTACTGATTTTCTTTACGTTCGATAATCATCTCAACGAATAAATCAATTTGTTTCTTTACTGCAATTGGGTCGTAACGATAAAAAATATCAAAGTCATTATAGAAGATTTGATCTTGTTTATGAGCTTGTAAATTTTTCCAAACAGCAGAATCTTTCAAGTCTTGTAAAGCTGTCCCTTCATTTTCAGGGTCATACGTGGTTAAGAACATATAATCAGCTGCATAGTCAGGGAGTACCTCTAGAGAAAGCTGTTTCGTACTTTCTCCTTCACTGTTCTTCTCTGGCATCTTTAATTTGAGCGCATTATACAAGGCTTGTCCACCTCTACCCGAATTATCACCAAAGGTCCACAATTCCCCTTTGTTTGTAAGCTCATAAATGCCAAATGTTTCATCCGGCTCGATAACACCCTCTAATTTTTTACGACCTTCCTCTCCTTTTTTATGAAAGTCAGTGAGGAATGCTTCTGCTTGATCCGGCTTACCTGTGATGTCACCGAATAGCTTAACGGTTTCTTCTACATCGGATGTAGTACCGTATGGGATATGAATGGTTGGAGCGATCTTAGATAATGCCTCGTAATTATCATCATACATAACGACGATTAGATCCGGTTTTAGCGATAATACTTTTTCTTCATTGAGTGGATAGCCAACATCTGTTGCATCCTTTAATAAATCTGATATAAATGGATTATCAAATGCTGTTGGTTCAGCACCTACTACGTTTGCACCTACGGACAGTAGTTCGCCCCCGTAGTAGTCGGTGACAATTCGTTTTGGTTTAACTGGTATATCGACATTCCCTTTAGCGGTTTCAAAACTACGCATTTCTTCTTGTTTATTATTATCTTCATTGCTATCTTGATTTTCTGATTCTTCTTCTGAGCTATTATTACCACCACATGCTGATAAGAAGACAGCAAGAATAACTAGAAAAACTGGTAAGCGCAATTTTTTAATCATTTTCAATCTCCTTAGCTTATGATTTTTGATATAGATGCCTTAATAGCGCTTTATTTCTTGAATTAAATTTATCGTTATGTGAAGATACCCTTGCTTTTGCTGTTGCATCAGGTTCTAATAATAGTTTTGCTTGATTAACGGCATTCGCTGCATCTACAAATGCTCCAGCAATTAAGTGTACCTTCCCATCAAACGATAAGATATCACCAGCTGCATAAAGACCTTCAATGGAAGTAGCTGATTTCGAGGTTCCTTTTACAAAGAAATCCCTTTCTATTTCAATATTTAAAGGGCTTTCTTTAATAAACGTTAATTCTCGTTCATAGCCATAGCTAATGATAAGCGCATCTGTTTTCACTTCTTCTTCTTGATTTGTCTCGTGGTTTCGTATTTCCACGGCTTCGATTTGATCGCCTTGTGCATTAGCATGCAACTTCTCAATGGTTGAATTAAAATGGATGTTAGCTGTAGAATTCATGATTTGCGAAATATGTGCTTCATGTCCTGTAAATTCATTTTTACGATGCACCATATGTAGCTGCTTAGCTATTGGTTCTAATTCGTTAGCCCAATCAATGGCTGAGTTTCCCCCACCAGATATGATAATGTTTTTATTTTTGAAATGCTCAAGACTTTGTACGGTATAATGCAGATTTGTTACCTCAAATCGATCTGCACCTTCAATATCAATTTTAATTGGATTTAATATACCGCCACCAACTGCAAGAATTACTGTTTTACTTAAATATTGATTACCAGAATGGGAAGTTAATACAAATAGGTTATCTTCATTTTTCTCTATTTTTGTAACTTTTTCGTTGAGAATGACTTCAGGATCGAATGTCAATGCTTGCTCTGCCATTTGATCAATTAAGGTAGCTCCAGTTACAGGAGTTAATCCACCTACATCCCAAATCATTTTCTCTGGATATACGTGTACCTTACCACCAAGCTTTGGTTGATATTCTATAATACGAGTTGATAAATCCCTCATGCCACTATAAAAAGATGCATATAAACCTGCTGGTCCACCACCAACAATAGTTACATCTGTAATATCTAAATGTTGCATATTATAATTACCTCCTTCGCCATTGATGATAATGAGAATCATTATCACTATGACTAATTATACAGAATTTTTTTAGGAAAGCAATAAACGGTTAGAAAAATAAATGACAGGTTTATAAAAAATTTTCAAATAGTAATTGACAGGATGTCGCAAGCGTAGTATTGTATATATCAATTACAAAATATAAACTTCTTATTCAGAGAGGTGGAGGGAATTGGCCCTTTGAAGCCTCGGCAGCGGACTTTACAAAGTACTGTGCCAAATCCAACAAGTCATTTGTGCTTGGAAAATAAGAAGAGAGCGCCAATAGATATGGAAATCTCTTCTTACAAACAAGGAGGGATTTTTTTATTCGGAACAAAATTTTATAGCGTAACTTCTTATCCAGAGAGGTGGAGGGACTGGCCCTTTGAAACCTCGGCAACAGACTCTATGAAGTACTGTGCCAAATCCAGCAAGCTAAGAGCTTGAAAGATAAGAAGAGGATAGTATATGGATGCCTCTTCTTAACTGAAGAGGCATTTTTAGTACAGACATAAAGGAGTGATACATCATGATTACGTTTGAACGTGTAAGTAAAATTTATAATGGAAAGCAACAACAAATAAAGGCATTAGAAGATGTGAATTTGCACATTGAAAAAGGTGAAATCTTTGGTGTTATCGGTTTTAGTGGTGCTGGGAAAAGTTCCCTTATTCGTTGTGTGAACCTATTAGAACGTCCCTCTTCGGGAAAAGTAACGGTTAATAATCAAGATTTGCTAAGCCTTTCTCCAAAGGATCTACGTGAAGCTAAACGAAGCATCGGGATGATTTTTCAGCATTTTAATTTATTAAATGCTAAAACAGTATTCGCAAATGTAGCGATGCCGTTATTACTTGCTAATGTACCAAAAGATGAAGTGAAGCGTCGGGTTATAGAACTACTAGAGTTTGTTGGATTAAAAGATAAAGCAGATAATTATCCAGATCAACTATCTGGTGGACAAAAGCAGCGTGTAGGAATTGCTCGTGCCCTTGCTACGAAGCCAAAGGTATTATTATGTGACGAAGCAACTTCAGCACTAGATCCAGAAACTACGAAATCAATTTTACAGCTGCTAAAGAAGATAAATGAAGAATATAACCTAACCATTTTGATTATTACGCATGAAATGGGGGTTATTCGCGAGATTTGCGATAAGGTAGCGGTATTGGATGAGGGGAAAGTAGTAGAAGCAGGTTCCGTATTCGAAGTGTTTGCACAGCCAAAGACAGAGATTGCACATAAATTTGTACGGTCTGTGATGCATGATGATATTCCTAGATCCGTATATGAGCTGTTAAAAGTGCTGGATCAACGTCAGAAAATTTATCGAATTGTATTCCTTGGGGAATCGACGGGACGACCGCTATTATCAGAAATTGCTAAGCAATATGCGGTTGATGTAAATGTGTTATTTGGCAGTATTACGGAGCTACAGGGAACACCATTTGGCAATTTAATCGTCAAACTAGATGGTGATGAAAATGAAATAAATCGTGCTATCATGCATATTCACCAACAGAAGGTAACGGTAAAGGAGGTGCTAGCAGATGTTAGTTAATGGTCAACAAATTGTGGAAGCATTATGGGAGACTATTGTAATGGTTGGCGTTTCCTTGCTTTTTTCGTTTGTAATTGGTCTAATCTTAGGGATTTTACTTGTTGTCACAAGAAAAGGTCATTTATGGGAAAATAAAGCAGTTTTTACCGTATTAAATGCCATTATAAATGTGTTCCGATCTATTCCGTTTATTATCTTAATGGTTGCTGTCATACCATTTACTCGTTTGGTAGTTGGAACTTCAATTGGAACTGCGGCAGCTATTGTTCCAATGATTTTATATGCGGGCCCATATATTGCTCGATTAATAGAAAATTCACTACTAGAGGTTGATCCAGGTGTGATGGAGGCAGCACAGGCTATGGGTGCAACACCTAAACAGATAATTATGCGCTTCCTTATTCCAGAAGCGCTTAGCTCCTTGTTATTGGGTATTACGATTGCCACCATTGGACTCGTAGGTGCATCTGCCATGGCAGGTGCAGTAGGGGGTGGAGGCCTTGGCGACTTAGCTATTACTTACGGATATCAACGCTTTGATACATTGGTTATGATTATCACCGTAGGGATTCTCGTTATTATGGTTCAAGGCTTACAATCTACAGGCAATTTCATTTCTAAAAAAATTAGACGTCGGTAATGACTATTAATTTGAACGCTTTTTTCTAGCTATTTTTTAAAGCATTTATCGTTAAGTAACGTATTTAAAAATAAGGAGAGAACAGCATGAAAAGAATAACCATCCGTTTTTTATTGATTATATTGACAAGCATTATCACAGCATGTTCGAGTAGTGATGCAGCTACAACAGTGAAAGTCGGGATTAGTGGATCAGATACAGCCATTTGGGATTACGTGGCAGAAAAAGCAAAAAAAGAAGGGATAGATGTCGAAATCGTTCGTTTTTCTGACTATGTTCAGCCCAACTTAGCATTAGCTGAGGGGGAAATCGATGCAAATGCTTTTCAGACGGTATCTTATTTTGATGCTTTTATTGAAGAACATCATTTAGATTTAACCCCAATTGCAACAACAGTTATTGCTCCAATGGGCTTATATTCTGAAAAGCATGATCGTCCAGAAGATATTCCAGAAGGTGGAACCATTGCCTTAGCAAAAGAGGCAACAAATATGGGGAGAGGTCTATTGTTGTTACAGGACGCAGGGTTGATAACGTTAGAAGAAGGATTTGATGGCAATGGTTCATTAGATAAGATTGTTGAGAATCCAAAGAATCTTCAATTTGAATTGCTAGTGGCTGGTCAAACACCGCGTGTTTTACCTGATGTCGATGCTTCTATTATTAATAATGGGATTGCAGTTGATGCAGGTTTTAGCCCGTTAGATGATTCCATTTACCATGAAGATGAAACAGCAACGCCATATATAAATATCATCGCTGTCCAAAAAGAGGATCAAGATGATGAAGTGTTGAAGAAATTAGCAGATATTTATCAAACCGAGGATGTTGCGAATTTTATAGAAAAAGAAAGAGACGGAAATTCAATTCCAACGTTCGTACCGTTAAATGAAATAGGACATTAGACAAATAATAATATAGAGAGGTGAAGAAGATGACTATCGTTACAGGTAATATTGTGGAACTTAAAAAGCGAATTGCAACTTATATTGATGCGAATAAAGAAAGATATATAGGGATTAGTCATACCATACATGAGAACCCAGAAATCGGAAATCAGGAATTCTTTGCAGTTAAAACATTAACAGATATTTTAGTTGAGGAAGGCTTTGACGTTGAAAAAGATATAGCCGGGCACCAAACAGCGTTTATCGCAAAGAAACATGGTAGAGTTAAAGGACGGACCATTGGATTTTTAGCGGAATATGATGCGTTGCCTGGAATTGGGCATGCATGTGGCCATAATGTGATAGGCGCCACCAGTATTGCTGCTGCAATTGGTCTAAGTAAAGTAATTGATGAAATTGGTGGGAATTTAGTTGTATTAGGAACACCAGCTGAGGAAGGTGGACCTAATGGCAGTGCGAAAGGAAGTTTTGTAAAGGGAGGGCTTGTTGACCAGCTTGATGCTGCAATTATCGTACATCCAGGTGCCGAAACTAGTCTAACGTCACCAAGCTTAGCTGTAGATCCATTAGATTTCGAATTTCTTGGGAAGCCAGCTCATGCATCAGCGCATCCAGAAGAAGGAATAAATGCATTGGATGGTGTGATCCAATTGTTTAACGGGATAAATGCTTTACGTCAGCATGTACCAAGTGATGTACGTATTCATGGAATTATTACAGATGGTGGTCATGCTCCTAATGTGGTTCCTGAATATGCAAAGGCACGATTTTTCATCCGAGCAGCATCGAGAAATACATTAAATGAAGTAACTGATCGGGTTAAGTCGATTGCTGAAGGAGCGGCTTTAGCAACTGGTTCACAGCTGAAGGTTACCCCATTTCAAAATGAGGTCGATAATTTTATTATAAATCGTAGTTTTGATGACGTTTTTAAAGAAGTCGTCGAAGAATTAGGGGAGACAGTTAACACAGAAGAAAGAAAAACGTTGGGATCAACAGATACAGGAAATATTAGTCAGATTGTTCCAACAATCCATCCGCATATTAAAATTGGTTCTAGTGACTTAGTTGGTCATACCGTAGCCTTTCGTGAAGCTGCTAAATCAAAGCAGGCTGATGAGGCTCTCATTGTTGCAGCCAAGGCATCCGCATTTACTGCTTTAAAGCTTATTACCGATAAAGCAGTCTATGCACGTATTTATGAAGAATATGTTGAAAGAACTCAAGCATAATAGGGATAATGGGAATATGGGGGAATGAAGATAACATTCTCATTTCCTCCATAATTTTTAACGATTCAACTAGCCTTTTTGGATCCAGAGTGTTCGGTTATCCGCATACAGTAATTTCTCTATTGAATTGAACTTTCACTTTGTTTATAGAGGTTTTTAGTGATAAGCATGTATGAAGTGAATTCAAATATACACATCTGTAAATGACGGAAATTTCCGAAATGGATTATTGTCATTGACAAGCTTATTTATGCATGGTATATTATATTTTGTTGTCACGGAGGTATACCCAAGTCTGGCTGAAGGGATCGGTCTTGAAAACCGACAGGGGTGTAACAGCCCGCGGGGGTTCGAATCCCTCTACCTCCTCCATTTATAAAATAGCGCATAAAATTTTGGAGATAAAAAAACCGTTACCATGTAGCGGTTTTTTTCGCTGTATATGGAAACGGAATTGTTGAAGTTTGCTTATTTCGTTTCTTTTATAAATGATTCGAGAAGTTTACGAGGAAGTGCAAAGCTTTCATTAGCTATTTTTAATAATTGTAAATCGTTGTCTTCACCTTCCTGTGCTTTTATATGGTTCACTTCATTATGTAATTGTTCCATTCGTAAATCGAGGTCTGATGCTACTTTCGCAGCATCCGTTAATTCTTTTGATAAATGATCAGGAATTACTTTATTATACTTATAGTAAATCTTATGCTCAAGACTTGCCCAAAAATCCATAGCAACGGTACGAATTTGAATTTCTACATATACATGTTCTTCACGATCTGACATAAACACAGGTATCGAAAGAATAAGGTGGAGACTTTGATAACCGGTGGATTTAGGATGTTTTATATAATCTTTACAGGAAATCACGGTTATGTCCTTTTGCTGCTGAATCATTTCGCTAACGCGATAAATATCAGAAATAAACGAACAAACAATACGAATACCTACAATGTCATGGATATTTTCTCTAATGGATTCAAGTGAAATATCTAGATTTTTTCGGTACATTTTTTTTAGAATACTTTCTGGAGATTTTATCCTTGATTTAATATGCTCAATCGGATTATAGTCATGGAAATGCTGAAATTCCTCCTGAAGGATCTGAAGCTTTGTGTTAATTTCATCAAGACCAAATTTATAGGTCATCATAAAACGTGTCATTTGATCGCGAATTTGTTTAAGCTGCTGAATTTGATTTATTGAATTAGCCATGTTAGCCCTTCTTTCCTTGATGATTATTTTTAGTTTAGCTTAATTTAACCTAAATTACACGTTTTCTTGACATTTGAAGCATTTCAGCATATAGTACATATCTAACCAAATAATATTTTAAAAAGGCAGTGATTGGACCAGTAATGCAGCGGGCGTACGAAAGAGAAAGGGATCCATCGGCTGAAAGATCCCAGACGTAAACGACTTGTATGAACCTATCCAGGAGCCGTTAGAATAAAAACTGACCGCAGATGAAGACTGTGTTAACAATAAAAGCTGGGCATAGGTTAGCTATGTCAATTTAGGTGGTACCGCGGAAATGCTCTTTTCGTCCTTATTTGAAGGATGAAAGGAGCTTTTCTTTTTGGAAAAACAAATAAGTAGTAAGTATCTAACGGAACGTATTGAATTTAATCTAGGAGGTAATTGGAAATGGATAAAAAAATCGCATTCATCGGAGCAGGATCAATGGCTGAAGCAATTATATCAGGAATGGTTCGGGCAGAGATCGTAGATAATAATCATATTTCAGTAACCAATCGAAGTAATCAGGAGCGAATTTCTCGACTAGAGAAAAGGTATCAAATTAATAGCGTAATGGATAAAGAAAAGATAACAACAGATACAGACATAATTATTTTGGCTACCAAACCATACGATATAGAGCAAGCCATCGATTCTATTAAGGACTATATTACAGCGAATCAATTAATTATATCTGTAACAGCAGGTATTTCTACTACAGCTATAAAACAATTTATCGGTATAAACGTACCAGTTATTCGAGCAATGCCAAACACTTCAGCATCTATTGGTGAATCTGCAACTGCTATCTCTGCTGGAAAAGGTGTAAGTAAGGATCATGTTCAGGAAGCAGTTACGCTATTTAATACGATTGGAACAACGGTAGTAGTTGATGAGGAAGATATGCATATGGTAACAGCAATTTCTGGAAGCGGCCCGGCGTATATTTATTATTTGGTAGAAGCAATGGAAAAAGCAGCCGTTGATTCTGGGTTGCATAAGGATACGGCAAAGGCTTTAATTGCCCAAACAATTCTTGGGGCTGGTGAAATGCTTAGCCAATCTGAAGATACAGCTGATGTATTACGAAAAAAAATTACGAGCCCAGCAGGAACAACGCAAGCGGGTCTAGAATCTTTAAAGAAGAATGGATTTCAACAAATAATCATCGAGTGTGTGCAAGCAGCACGGGATCGATCCATAGCGTTAGGGAAGGAATAATAAGGAGGTACAGCAATGCCGAGTTGTGCTCATTGCGATAAGAACTGGAACTATATGGATACATTAAAGCGTTCCTTTCGAATGAAAATGAAGTGCCCGTATTGTGAAGAAGCGAATTACCTATCAGCGAACAGCAGAAAGAAAAGTAGTATGACATCTCTAATCTTATTACCCTTGATTTTAATAGGTAATATCTATTTAAATCTTTCTATACCTTATGTGATTTTAATTGGACTGCTTTTATTGATTAGTATCGTGACGACAACACCGTTTATGATTGGCTTAAGCAAAGAAGAGGAACCATTGTGGTAAGGGATTTTCCTCATGTTTGTAAAAAGTTATGGAAAGAAATGTTTTGGTCAAGAAGTTTTGTTTGTTGACGACTGGCGGTTCGCCTATTGAAGTAGTTAAAAAATAGATTGAAAATCAAAGGATAAAGTGAGGTGATTTGATATGGCTAAACAAAATAAAGCGTACAAGTTTAGATTGTATCCAACAGATGAACAGGCTTTGGTTATACGTAAAACCTTCGGTTGCGTTCGCTTTGTCTATAACAAAATGTTAGCAGAACGAAAAGAAACGTATGAAACCCTAAAAGATGATAAAGAAGCATGGAAAAAGGTAAAACATCCTACTCCTGCCAATTACAAAAAAGAATACGAATGGCTAAAAGAAGTCGATTCATTAGCGTTGGCAAACGCTCAACTAAATTTAGATAAGGCATATAAAGCCTTCTTCAAAGGGCATGCCAGGTTCCCAAAATTCAAAAGCAAACGCCATAAACAAAGCTACACAACGAATGTCGTCAATGGAAATATTCAGTTGTTGGATGGTCATATCAAATTACCTAAATTAAAAATGGTCAAAATCAAGCAACATCGAGCAATTCCTTCGGAGTACACCATCAAATCTTGTACCTTGTCTATGACTTCATCAGGAAAATACTATATTTCGATTCTTACAGAGTACGAGAAGGAGATAAAAAGGAAGGAAATTGAAAAAGTTGTTGGCTTAGACTTTTCAATGGATGGGTTGTTTGTTGATAGTGAGGGTGAGAAAGCCAATTATCCTAAGTTTTATCGACAAATACTTAATAAATTAGCAAAAGAACAACGTAAACTTTCTCGTAAAAAGAAAGGCTCTGCAAATTGGAATAAACAACGTATTCGAGTAGCTAACATTCAAGAGAAAGTTGCCAATCAACGCAAGAACTTTCTTCACCATAAGTCAAAGGAGTTAGTGTCTAACTTCGATGCTGTTGTGATTGAAGATTTAGACATGAAAGGAATGTCACAAGCACTTAAATTCGGTAAAAGCGTAGCTGATAATGGATGGGGAATGTTCACTTCTTTCTTACAGTACAAACTAAAAGAACAAGGGAAACAACTTATCAAAATTGATAAATGGTTCCCATCTACCAAAACTTGTTCGAGTTGCGGAAATACCCAACCAATGCCTATAGAAATTAGAACATACGCTTGTTCGTGTGGGCTAAATCTCGATAGAGATTATAATTCAGCTCTCAATATCAAAAAAGAAGGCATTCGCTTATTAGCAAGTGCCTAATGAAAATATAAACTCTTGGAACAAGAGGGTTAGCTTGGTCCATTTCGTCAGCTACCAAAAGTGGTGATTACCCAAGAAACCTCCACTTCAAGCAACCCGTAAGGGTGTTAAGTGGTGGGAGTAGTTCACTTCCTATTTCATTAACTCTCTCGATTTCCATCTTCTAGATTGCTGAATAAAATGTCCAATCTTCTCTAGAATAGGTTCAATAGAATTTTCCTGCTTCATCAAATCATAATCAGATATATTAATCCTTAGGATTGGACATGCATTGAAGTTATTAATCCATTCTTCATAACGCTTGTACATTTCCTCCCAATAGGAAATTGGTGTACTTTTCTCCATTTCACGCCCACGTTCTTGAATACGTGCTAGCACTTCATCAAAGGATCCCTCCAAATAAATGAGTAAGTCAGGATGCGGGAAGTATGGTGTCATGACCATTGCTTCAAATAGGTTTGTATATGTTTCATAATCCGTTTTTGACATCGTTCCATTATCATAATGCATTTTTGCGAAAATTCCTGTATCCTCATATATGGAACGATCCTGGATGAATCCACCACCGTATTCAAAGATCTTTTTTTGTTCTTTAAAGCGTTCTGCTAAGAAGTAAATTTGTAAATGAAAGCTCCAGCGTTCAAAATCAGCATAGAACTTCTCAAGATAAGGGTTTGTATCTACTTTCTCCAGCGATGTTTTAAATTTAAGTGCTTTTGCTAATGCGTTTGTCATTGTTGACTTCCCTACCCCGACAGTACCAGCAATGGTAATAATACTGTCATTTGGAATAAGATATTTTTCTCTTAAATGCATGATTGTGTTCCCCTTTAACCTTTTCTCGCCTCTTCAGCGACTTTTTTAAGCTGTAGATTGACCTGATTAATGATACTGTCTAGATCATTTTGATAGCGGACAAAATCCATCTCGTCTCCATTAATGCGGATAACGGGAATAGTTGGATGCATGAGCTCGAATTCATTCATGTAATCCTCATAATCCTGAGACAGCTGTGCAAGATAAGATGGCTTAATGTTTTGTTCTATCTCTCTTCCGCGTTGATGAATTCTTTGCAAAATGGTATCCAAGCTTGCATGCAAATAAATCATCATATTTGGAACGGGCATATCTTTTGTTAAAATATGATAAATCTGTTCGTACTTCTCGAATTTATTAACTGGGAGTGTCCGTCTTGCAAATATCATGTTTTTCGATATATGATAATCAGCTACTACTGATTTATTTTTGCTTAAAAATTTTGTATCAATGTCCTCTAATTGTTTAAATCGATTGCATAAAAAGAACATTTCTGTTTGAAAACTCCATTCCTCAATATCATCATAAAATTTTCCGAGAAATGGATTTTCCTCCACAATTTCCTTTAATAAGTGAAAATCAAAATGTGAGGAAATTTTTTTGGCAAGCGATGTCTTTCCAATACCAATTGGTCCTTCAATTGCAATAAAAGGAACTCCTGCCATAGCTTCATCCTCCAATCCATAACTACCTAAAACAGATGTATTATATTTTATCATACAAGTTAAAGCAGTACCATGTATAATTTCGTATAGTACTTTTCAAGGTCGTTGTAATTTTGTATAATGGATAGTGCTGGATTAGAAAATCCAATTCTATATCAAGCATGAATTGGAAGAATTTTATTGATAATTTCATTGTTATCTAGTTTTCTTACTCATGCAATCATGCCCCCGTAGCTCAGGGGATAGAGCATCGGTTTCCTAAACCGTGTGTCGCAGGTTCGAATCCTGCCGGGGGCGTAGCTTTATGGGCTTTCATTTTTGAAATTGCTCATACCACTTATTAAATTAGAACTACTGTTCTCGCCACTTTATGAGGGGTATTTTTTACCTTGAAACAGAACAATAATAATTGTAGCAAAAAATAAGCCCCGTCCTTAGTTGGATGGGGTACTTATTTTTCCATAATTTCAACCTTAACAGCATGTCTACTAGGGGGGAAACTTTCCAATATTCTATCAAATCATACTCGTATTGGTTGGCCTACTTCTATCTCATCTAAATTAATATCTACATCTGATAAATTAACAGATATTGCATTTGGATAGCTTATTCCCAATTTACTCTCTTCATATTTTTCCAACAATTCCTCTTCCCAAGTAGGTGCAAATAAAAAAGTAGTTTCGTATTTTTGTATTACATAACCTTCTTTTCCTCCATTCCTAGGTGGATCTTTTTGGCGAGACATCTTGATTTAGGTCTTTTTGTTGATTTCCATTGTTAGTACAACCTACAATAAAAATGAATAATATGATCAAATAACTAAGAGACATGCTTTTTCTTAACAAACTTCATAACCTCCAAAATATTGTTTTATACATAAAGATTTATGATATGTAATTAAGAACCTATTTGATATGAGGTTCTTTTCTTTATCTATAGAGTTGATACTAAGGTGCTATTGTGAGTACAAAAGTTATCAACTCATCGTCAGCTTTAGGTCCACCATTTGTATCAATTTTATAATAAACCATATTTTGATCCCAATTGTAAACTGAACCACACATTACCCATTGAGAAATCTGATTATCCTCACTCATTAAATCTCCTGAATATCCATAGATACTTAGAGTTTCAGAATCTAGATTACGTTGGTCTGTCATGCTAAGTGTCCCAGTGACCTCGCCTACATGAAAATCACCTATAGGTTGTACTTTTATTACTGCATAATCATATTCTATATCGTAATTTTCTGACCAACCTCTTGCGTTGTATATTCAATTAATCCAGATTCGCCACGACTGAGCCACTTAAAGATGCTACTACCTTACAAAACCGTAAGACTATATATGGCTTCTTTGTGGTAAAGTGGTTTAGGAACTTTAAAAAAAGGGTGATTTATATGAAGCCAAATAATATTTTGTCCTCGCTCAGCTATTTTAGTATCTTTTTTGCCCCATTTCTTTTTCCTATTATTGTTTATTTTGTTGCCGATAAAAGTGTAAAGCACCATGCAATAAAAGCATTGTGGGCACATCTTGTTCCATTTATAACGATTGTTTGCATTATTGTAATTGCTGTAACACTAGGAATCAGTCAATTAAGTCAAACCGTTAATGGCGGTATTTTAATAGGTGTAGCTATTCTCGCTGTTATTGTAAATGTGTATTTTTTCATTTGGAATCTTGTGAGAGGGATCAAAGTGCTAAATGAAAATTAATATAAATGAAAAGCTCTTATCATTTAATAGCTATTTTGGTTTTCTAGATTACAAACTGGGATTTTAAAGAAATGAGGAAGAGACAAAATAAATTGAGATAAAAAAACTCCGAGCCATAATCCGAGTATACAAAGTGATACCCGGACAGTGGTTTAGAGTTTTATTTTTATCTTTCAATTTTTTGAAATAGTGATGATAACTATTAAAAGAGGGGGAGTTAATCCCCTATGGAAACAGATCGAGTCCGAAGATCCACGCAGTTAAGCAAATTTTGGTTAGCCGCATTAACTGAGACCGTGCTAGTGTAAAGCGTCTATCTCAGAATGAGAAGAAAGAATAAAATGTTATTCGGCTTTAGCTATACCTAGTTTAGTTATGCCTCAACCAATTGCGCTTATAATTATGTTGATGAGTAAAATAATTTCCACTGCATATCAACGATTATTTTTTCTTGCTTGACTGACGATGAGGTCAACTACTTCCTGATATTGTTGCTCTTTTTTAGGTAGAGAAGATGCAATCGTGTGTAATTGACGAACTGCTCCCTCACAAACACTCCACCTGATTGGTGTGTGTTGTTCGCATTCTTCTAAAATAAAATCAATTAATTCCTTTTCTTCCCTCGTGTTTATGTCATGATTAATCTGATCGAGGAGATTCCTGATCTTCCAGACAATCGATTCTTCCGTCTCATTCCAATTCCCAAAGTTAAAAGGAAAAAGAATTTGTTTAGCTTGTTTTGTAATCTCTATATTCTTCTCTAATCGAAGAATATTATAGTCAAGAATAGACGAACTATTGGTGTTTAGGTTCATTTGGTTAGAATATCGCATCTGATAACCTAATCCACCAGTAAAATGAGTAGCTATGTCCATAGCATTTGCCTCAATTTCCATCCCATAGACATCAATTAAACGTTTGGCTAACCAGTTTAATTCATTATAATGATTCTCATGCATATATTGGCTCAACTTTTCATCATTTTCAGCTAACGCAATATTATAGAGATCTAGAATATTTTCAGAGCTGTAAAGGGCGTGTTTTACACGAAGCTGTGAATAAAGCGTTTGTTTACTATGTATATTGCCTTCTATTAATAATTGCTTTTGTTGCTCTTCCACCTTTGCATCGACTTCTTGAATAATTGAAAGAATTAATTGGGATTTAGAGGAAAAATGATTATAGAAGGTCCCTTTGGAAACTCCTGAATGCTTGAGAATATCTTGAACAGAGGTATAGTGAAAACCTTTGGTTTGAAATAACAACTTTGCAGCATCAACGATCTGTTTTTCTTTTGCCATGTATTTTCTTCTCCTAAAAAATATATTGACATTTTTATTATAGCACCTATACTATATAAATGGAATTATACTTAAGTATAAAAAAATAAACTAAAGTAAAAAGGTGTGAATAATAATGAAAGAATCTAATTCTCAGCCAGTAGACATTAATGGGAAACCGTTTAATAGAGCTGGCTTTGTTGTTGTTTTATTAATGGGAGCATTTCTAACTATTTTAAATCAAACGTTATTAGTTACAGCAATTCCTAAAATAATAGAGGATTTACATGTTTCTGCTTATGATGCACAATGGTTAATCACTTCATTTATGCTCATAAATGGAATTTTAATCCCTGCTTCTGCTTATTTATTACATCAAATAGAAAGTAGAAAACTATATTTGATTGCAATGGGAAGCTTCATATTGGGGACAATAATTTGTGCGCTAAGCACCACGTTTTCCCATTTATTGCTTGGACGGATCATCCAAGCGATTGGATCAGGTGTAATGATTCCATTAGTGCAAACATTGATGTTTTTAGTTTTCCCAGCCAATCGTCGAGGAGAGGCAATGGGGCTCGTTGGTATTGTTATCGCCTTCTCACCGGCAATTGGTCCAACTTTAGCTGGGTGGATTGTTGACGTTTATCATTGGCGGTATCTATTTTATTTTGTTTTACCATTGGCTGTTATCAATCTATTTTTAGCATTTTATTTACTTAAAAATGTAATTCCCCTAACAAAACCGAAGTTGGATATTCTATCATTCGTATTAAGCTGTATTGGTTTAGGATCATTGTTATATGGTATTAGCCTTGCTGGAGATACAGGGTGGAGTAATTCAATTGTATGGATTACTTGCGTGATAGGGATAGTAATCTTATTAATGTTCTCTTTAAGACAACTTAGATTAAAAGAGCCCTTGTTGGAACTACGTGTATTTAAAAGCAGAACCTTTGCTGTAACAACGGTTATTGTCTCTATTATTTTTATGACAATGATCGGATCTGAAATTCTACTTCCAATTTTTACACAAAAAATACTTGGCTATTCTGCACTTCAATCAGGTTTAATCCTGCTTCCTGGTGCTATTGTTTTAGGGATCATTTCTCCCATATCGGGAAAGATATTTGATAGGTATGGTATTCGTACGTTAACTATTGTTGGAATGACTATTCTCCTCATTGGTACATGCCCATTCATGTTTCTAACGAATGAGACAACCATATGGTGGCTAATCTTTTTTTATATGTTAAGAATGGTGGGAATGGGACTAACGATGATGCCACTTGCAACTGCTGGAATTAATGCGCTACCTCAGAAATTAGTTAGCCATGGTACAGCAGCAAATAATACTGTACGCCAAGTATTTGCTTCACTTGGTGCAGCTATTATGGTAGGCGTGATGACGATATCGGTTCGTAATTTCTCTACGAGTCAACATGTCTTGACGGAAGCCGGTTCATATTCTAAAGCTATGGTAAAAGGGATAAATAATGGATTTATGGCTGCTTTTGTACTTGTTATTTTTGCATTCATAATCTGCTTTCTAATTAAGGATAACCGAAAAGGTAGATAGGAAAATATTTAGAGGATTTTTTTTGGAAAGTATTTTAAGCAGTTGTTTTGATAAAGTAAATGAATCGGAGCATACTATAATTGAATTTAATAGTGGGGGGTTAGATTATGAACGCAAAAGAGCTAAGAGAAAAAATAAATGATTACTGCGAAGCATATGATAGTTTGTATGGCAATCTAGTTAAGCCTATAAACGAAATGCTTATGAATATTGATGCCGATATATCAGAAAAAACAGCTAATCAAATTTTGGAAAACCTTAAATTATTTCACGAGGGAGATAAATATATAGCAGATTGCCATTTAGATGAGAGCAATAATTTTATCGAAGATGGTATCGAAGCATTAAAAAAAGGGAACTTGGCTGAAGGAGCTTTACAAATTTTTGGGGCAGGATTAAATTTTGCGAGCTTTTCATCGAAAGCCGTTACACATAAAAATATAAACCCTCATGGCATGATCAATGAACGATTTAAATTAATAAAAAACTCACTAGATTAATATACTTCATTTATGTAATTTTTTTAGCTACAGCACTGATAAAGGCGTAAACGTTTTAAACAGTGAAAAAGAATTACACGAAGGCTACATCGTGTTTCTATAATAAAAACAGCACTGAAGGGTATTCGTAAGTTTTTGTTAATTCAAAGGAAAGTGAGCTTTCCTAACAGACTGCTCACTTTCCTACATCACTCGCATATTCCAGTGTTATTTTGGTAATGTAAATGTAGCTTTCTTTCCTTTTGATATATCATTTGCCTCTTGGTCTTTCATTGGTCCGATTTCAACCTCGAATGATTTATCTTTCCAGATTTTCTCGTATTGTTCTTGGTCTAACGTATAGATTTGGAGTAATTCACCAGCGCTACCTGATTCAATCATATCATCGTATTTATAGTTAAGTAACATGCCTTCATTTAGCATATATTGAGAGCCGTCATTTACCGTTAACTTCGACATAATGGAGCTATGTGCAACCTCAGAATCGCTTTTATTGTCAATGTTAAATTTCACGGTTAATAAGACGATTCCATTAGAAAATGCCTCAAAGCGTGGTGCTTCTTCTTTATTTGGTTTAAATTCTGTAAACTGATAACCATCTAGTGTAACCGTAATATCACCTAATTTTTCACTTTCCCCAATTCCGTCTTTTTGACTTAGCATTTTTTTATCGCCCATATTCCCTGCAGTTGCTTTGTCTTGGTAAAATGCTTTATTATCTTCTACTTTTTCTGCTCCTTCTTTATTTAGACTAAAGGTAAACGTACCTTTTTTGCCAAAGGTAGAAGAGAAATCATCTTTTTTAGCTTGTGGTGCAGGGACTTCTGCTGTAGCAGTAGATTCTGCAAGCACTTGCTTCCATTGGTCTTCACCAAAAGGATAAGTATAATAACCAGTTATCGTTTCCCCTGATTTAATGACATAGTCATTAGATGGAGCCAACTTTGTAGGAAGCTGTTCTTCTTCAGGTAATAAATCTCGGTAATTATTGAAAGATTTCTGTGCTCCTGTATAAGATAAATAGAAGGATGGCATATAATATGCATCGTTGTCGGTATCATTTTTCACTGTGTATTTTGCAACAATGACTCCGCCATTTGTTTGATCATTGAATGGAATGGCGTAATCTGTATGGAAATCTTTAAGCTCCACAAGTGAGTAACCATCTAATGAAACAGTTACACCTTCCATTTCATGTGTTTGTGGTTCATTATTTTCATAAACCACTTCCGTAGTTCCTTCTGTTTGTTCTTCCATGTAGCTAATTAACTTGGAGAAATCATTTGAACCATCACTTTCTTGTTGTACTGTTTCTTTTGTTTCCTCCTCTGCTTTTGCTTCATTTTTTGAGTCTTCTTTTGTAGTGGCTGATTCTTTAGCATCATTTGCTTCACTATCTTTTGCTTCATTTTTATCACTGCCACATCCACTTACAATGAGGGCAGTAATAACGATTGTGATGAGTAGCATAATTATCTTTTTCGACATGAATCTGGTACCTCCATAAAATTGTAAAGTTAGTGAAATAATACTACAACTATTGTAAGTTTTATATCGGTAAAAAGTTCTATTGTTGTTTAAAATGAAATAATTAAATAATCTTAGCCCTTTATAAATTCATATATGAAATAATCGGTTGTTATTATTGATTTATCATAAGTTAAACCAATGATTTGATCAATTTAGAACAACAAAAATTGTTTGAGAAATAATAAATCATATCAGACTTATACACTATATTTTCATACAATTGAATTTACTTCGCTGTCAAATTTCCGGATATTTTAATGTCTCTTTGTGGTATAAAGTGACATTAGATGAAGTAACAGGCTAGTAGGGGTAGCCGTTATATCTTAAAGCAAACTGTTAACGTTGAAGATTAAATAGGTATCTCACTACCTTCGTAGTCAATTTCAAACCCAAGATCCTTTAGCATTTGGTGGTCCTTTGTTCCTTCCTGCCCGGCTGTGGTAAGATAATCACCAATAAAGATGGAGTTAGCTGGATATAATCCAAGTGGTTGAAGGCTTCTTAAATTAACTTCACGACCTCCGGAAACTCGAATTTCTTTTGTAGGATTAATAAAACGAAATAGACATAATACTTTTAGACAATAAAGAGGAGTTAACTCATCTGTCCCCTCTAATAATGTCCCCTCCATGGCGTGCAGAAAATTAACAGGAATAGAGTCAGCATTTAATTCTTTTAAAGCAATGGCCATTTGGATAACATCCTCTTTTGTCTCCTTCATTCCTACAATGACCCCAGAGCAAGGCGAAATCCCAATATCTTTTACTTTATTGACAGTTGCAACGCGATCCTGATAGCTGTGACTAGTTGTTATATTGTCATGATGATTTTTTGATGTATTGATATTATGGTTGTATCGATCAACACCAGCTTCCTTTAATTGTTCGGCTTGTCCTGGTTTTAGAATACCTAAACATGCGCATATTTTTAAATTATATTTTTCTTTTATTTCTTTGACTGCACTGGTTACTTGGTTTAGTTCACGGGTGGTTGGTCCTCGACCACTAGCGACAATACAATAAGTGCCAGAATGAAGTTGGTGTGCTTTTTCCGCACCTTGAACGATGGTATCCTTATGCATCATACGATATTTTTGGATTGGATTTGTCGAGTCTCTTGATTGAGCACAATAACCACAATTTTCTGGGCAAGCACCAGACTTGGTATTAATAATCGTATTTAATTTTACTTTATTGCCATAATACGTTTTTCTAATGAGATAGGCACTATGTAGCAAGTCTAGAATTTTATCATTCGGACATTCTAAAATCTGCATGGCCTCTCCCTCTGTAATTTCATATCCTTCCAATACGGCATTTGCTAGTGAATTGAAATTTAACATAGTACGCCTCCTTTAATATTTCTTATCTGTTTCTAACTAGTTTTATTCCTAATTGCTAGATTAGTTAGTTACTCGTGTTTTGATTCCTATGGGATTTGTTCGCTGAAACGTATCATATATTCTTGGTGCTACCATGGCTGCAGCGCCAATTGTCAGTAAATCTACTGGTAAGTATGCGAGCATGATTAGCCATGCCTTACTATAAGTTATACTCTCAGTAGCATCCATAAAGAATGCTAGAGAAAAATACATATAATTCGTTCCAATTAGGTAATTGAATACAAGTCCCACCAGAGAAGCAATAACAAAGGTAAGGGAAGTGGGTTTTCTTGTAAATTCAATCACTTTCCCTACCATATAGGCTGTAACAATAAACGATATAATAAAGCCAAAGGTTGGACTAAAAATAGTACCTAGTCCACCTTTCAAGCCAGCGAATACGGGAATACCGATAACCCCTACAAGGACGTATACGATCATGGAAATCGCCCCCCGACGGCTACCAAGTAGAGCACCAGATAAGAAACAAAAAAATGTTTGTAAGGTTATCGGTACACCGCCAATTTGCAAAAATGGCACCCATGTGGTTATATTTGCTCCAATCCCCATTAATGCTACAAACAAAGCTATTAAGGTCAAATCTAAGGTATGAACACGTATGTGCGTCTTCAATTAAAAGCCTCCTGTCTAAAAACCTGTAACGTAACAACACACCTGTCATTAAGGGTTTATTCCATCTAAGGCTAATAAATTAGCCACAAATTATAATTCTCTATAAGAATGTTTGAAGTGGTATGGACACTTTGGTTTGCTCAATCACGTGTTTCGGGCTATTCGAATCGAGCCAAGGTAGAATGCCAAGGACAGGAATCCCAGTTAGCTCCTCAATAATGCCAGGATTGGTTTGTTCAGCTGCCCCATGTTTGGCTTCATCTAATCCATTTAAAACAATTCCAGCTATTTCAAGCCCCATATGCTTGGCGAATTGAACAGTTAACGATGTATGATTGACGGTGCCAAGATGTATACTTGCTACAATTAACAATGGAAAGCCAATTGCTTTAGCTACATCGGCAGCAAGATAATTTTCACCGAATGGAACGGCAATTCCACCGGCACCTTCTACAATGAAGAATTCATGGGTATCTCTAATACTGTTCCAAGCGTTGACAATGGATGCTAGGGAAATCAACCGATCTTCTCTTTTGGCAGCAACATATGGTGCTAATGGCTCTTTAAATTGATAAGGTGTAATTTGCTCCAATGTATTCCTATCTCCTGAGAATCTCTTCAGAATAGCGGGATCGCTGAGGGGGTGTTCCCGTTTCTCTCCACTTAACATGGGCTTAAAAACGCCAACATCTATTCCTTGTTTGTGTAATGCACCGGCAATGCCAGCACCGATACATGTTTTACCAATACCCGTATCTGTTCCTGTAATAAATAATCCCTTTGATTTCATACTTTTGTCTCCGTTTCTTGGTTGATCTATATAGGTAGAGTAGTAGAAGTCGTTTATGTGAGATTTTATTTTTTTATGGTCTCCAATTGTGCATATTTTTCTTCTGTAATCTGTTGAATAGAGGCTTCCATAATTTTTATCATTTCCCGCAATTCCTGTCGTTTGCTAGATAGTGGCGGCATAAAAACAATCGTATCTCCCACTGGACGGGTTAGCATACCGAGCTGACGCATCTTTAAGGAAACGTCATAACCTACTCTTTTTTCGAAAGGAAAGGGTTCTTTTGTTTGCTTATTTTTCACTAGTTCTATTCCTACCATAAAACCAAGCTGTCTAATATCTCCAACATGTTCTAATTTATTGAAGCATTCTAATTCCCTGTACAGGTATTTCGAGTTTTCTTGCACACGAGTAATTACTTGTTCTTTCTTAAATAAGTCCAGATTGGCAAGAGCAACTGCGCAACCTAACTGATTTCCAGTGTACGAATGTCCATGAAACAATGTTTTCATATTTGTATAATCATCATAGAAAGCCTCATATATTTGCTCTGTTGAGAGAGTAGCAGCAATTGGTAAATAGCCTCCTGTGATACCTTTTCCGATAATCATAATGTCTGGAGTTACATCTTCATGCTCACAGGCAAACATTTTCCCTGTTCGACCAAATCCGGTAGCTACTTCATCGAGAATAAGTAGAACGTTGTATTTCTTACACAATGCTTCAACACCAGCCAAGTAGCCATGAGGCATTAATCGCATTCCTCCTGCTCCTTGCATCATCGATTCGACTGTTACGGCAGCTAGCTCATCCTGATGCTGATCTAATGTACGTTCTAGTTCTAGTAAGCACTCATTTTTACATGTTTCAGGGTCTCCACTTGGATGTCTATATACATATGGAAAAGGAACAGGGATGCTATCAAATGTAAGTGGCTGGTAGACGTGATGGAAAATATCTACCGCACCAACACTTACTGCGCCAATTGTATCGCCATGATAACCGTCCTTCATCGTTACAAATTTATTTTTACCTGTAACCCCTTGGTTTCTCCAATACTGAAAGGCCATTTTAAGTGCGATTTCAACAGCTTCTGCACCACTATCGGAGTAAAAAATACGATTTAGACCATCAGGGGTAATATGTACTAATTGTTCTGCTAATTCAGTAGCTGGCTGGTTTGTCATTCCAAGTAGTGTAGAATGTGCAATTTTATCTAATTGACTACAAATAGCTTCATTTAATTCTTTTTTTTGATGACCATGTACGTTTAACCATACAGATGAAAAACCATCATAATAGGATTTTCCTTCCGTATCTTTTAGGATAACGCCTTGCCCACTTTCAATAATTAACGGATTACGATCATAATCCTTCATTTGCGTAAATGGGAGCCATAGATGTCGTTTACTTTTTTCTATTAATTCACTGTTGCTCATTGATAGACCTCCATATTACATTTTATTGTTAACCATATTTTTTAAAGGTTAACAATAATGAAATCATAAAAAAACGTCGAGGTCAATCCTTATTGATAGAATTTGTTCGATGAATAGCTTGTCTATTATTGGCGATAAAAGGGCTGTTTGCATACCTTTTTTAAAATTAAGTTGTCGTACGAATCCTATTCTTAATTTCCAATGTAATATAACCATATATATAGAAAATTTGTATATTTTAGACAAATATAGACAGGGTCTATTCATTTTGCATAAAAAATGGTAGAATGGTAAAGCAACTCAAAAAATTACAAGCTTCAATCCTTGTAAACACTGCATTTACACTACCATTCCAAATAGCCTCTATTCACCAAATCGTCTCAGACAATCGAATATACAACTAGAAAGGACGAATGCTATGAATCTAACGAAAAAAATTCTGATTGCCCTCGTACTAGGAATCATCGTAGGTATAGGTTTAACTTTTTCATCTAGCGATGTATTTTCTGCTGTTGATACGTATGTATTAAATCCTGTTGGACAAATATTTTTAAATTTAATCATGATGATTGTTGTGCCGATCGTATTTGTTTCCATTGTCCTGGGAACAGCTGGGTTAGGTGATCCTTCGAAACTAGGTAAAATCGGCATTCAAACGGTTAGCTTTTATTTAGTTACCACTGCTGTAGCTCTTGTAATTGGACTTGGTGTCGGATTTTTACTAGAGCCTGGTAAAGCTGGAACATTTAATGTAGAAAATGTTACCTATGAGGAACAAGCAGCACCACCTATTATGGATACATTAGTTCAGATAATTCCCGAAAATCCAATCGAAGCAATGTCTACTGGAAATATGCTGCAAATCATTGCTTTTGCCATATTTATAGGGGTTTCACTAGCAGTATTGGGGGAAAAAACAAGTGGGATTCGTAGTTTATTTGAACAAGCAAATGAAATCCTTATCTTCCTTGTTAACGCAGTAATGAAAACGGCTCCGTATGGTGCGTTCGCATTGATTGCCTCAGCTATTGGAGATGCTGGATTAGATGCATTAGGGTCTATGTTCATGTATATGCTAGCAGTAATTGTAGCACTTATTTTGCATGGCGCAATTACGTATAGTTTGGCAATCAAAGGCTTAGGAAAAGCGAGTCCGTTAAAATTCTATAAATCATTCTTCCCTGCAATGTCTGTAGCGTTTAGTACATCTAGTTCAAGTGCAACGTTGCCTGTCTCTATGAAGTTGGCTCAGGAGCAGTTAGGAGTAAAGAAGTCGATTAGTAGTTTTGTTCAGCCTTTGGGAGCTACGATAAACATGGATGGTACTGCAATTATGCAGGCTGTAGCTACCGTGTTTATTGCTCAAGTATATGCAGAACCACTTGGATTAAGTCAATTATTGATGGTTGTCTTAACGGCAACGTTAGCAAGTATTGGAACAGCTGGGGTACCTGGCGTAGGCTTAATTATGCTATCAATGGTTCTTAAACAAGTTGGTTTACCTGTGGATGGCATCGCGCTAATCATTGGTGTTGATCGGTTATTAGATATGCTACGTACATCACTTAATATTACTGGAGATGCAGCTTGTGCCTATATTATCTCGGAAAGTGATAAGAAAAATAGTAAACAAAAAGCACAGCAATCTGCATTATAGTAGAACTGTTTTAAGATCCATCTAGCACGAAAAATATGCTAAACTTCTGTATAGTCAAATAGTGTACAGTAATCAGGAGAAACGGCTACCTGTGGAAAGGTAGTATATACCAGTAGCATGGATGGGGAGTTGACTGATGAAGTCAGCTCCTTTTTAGCAGCCTAGGAAATGATAAAATTTGCCCATGTAGATAAAAAGGCGCGTGTTGAGCCGTCCAGCTCCAGCGCCCAGAAACGAGGCGACTTCATGAATCGCCCTATGATACGTCATCATCGGCGCGCTAGCTTACCGTAATTCCTTTTTCTCCGTTGATTCGCTCCAGTCGCTACGTTTTTAATCGTGCGCTTGCCGCTTTTGTTCTAAGTTAAGAAAGTATAAAATCAGTGCAATGACTGCGTTAAGCCAAGTAGTTATTTTGAAATGTTAGATGTCTATTGGCAATGCTTCGACTAATTACTTCGCTTTCCGCGGGCGCGACCTCAACTAACTTTGCAAAGAAGAACACGTTGCAAAGTGGATTTTCGGCTCGCGCTAATCCCACAGGAGTCTACGTAATTAGTCTCCGCTATGAGAAGGTGCAACAATTCTTGTCATAAGTAATAGGTTGACTTTTTTTACAATGGGTAAAGTGAAAATCGCTATCCGTGAGTATAAAAGCAGCTGTGTTACTTCATGCTAGCGTTGTAGAGCCTGATAATAGCGAAGGCCGGCCACTTCAACTCCTGTGGGAAATGTTTGACCTGAAGATCCACTTTTTTGAGCGGGTTTTGCTAAAAAAGTTAGCTGAAGGACAAACCCCACGGAAAGGGAAGTGGGCAGCCGGAGTGGTGGTCAAGCAGTAGCTATTATTCCATAATAGCTACTAGAGGAAGCGTAAATCTGAGCATGTAGTGATAGGGACTGAGCGAATTTTGCTCAGTTTTTTTATAGTGGTAGTTATAAAATCAGTGTTATACGCCAACTTTTCTAATAAATAAATAGTTTATTACTTTAAAAATGTCACAGAATGTTCTAAAATAAATAATAGTTACCAAAAAGTTTGCATAATTTTTAATACATTGTTTTTTAATCGGTTCATAAATAGAATTAGTACTTGTAAACGTATCAAGGAGATATTTCTATTATTTGTAACCGATTTCAATTTATAAAACGAGGTGATTGGATGGATATGCAGAAGATACCAGTTAAAGAAGGTAATCATAATCTGAAAGATTATGAAAAAGTTAGGGAAACTTTTTCATGGGATGATATGAAGAAACATTTTTCCTGGAATGAAACGGGAAAGGTTAATATTGCCTATGAGGCGTTAGACCGCCATGCGGAAAATCCAGAGAAAAAGGACCAGGTTGCATTACTGTATTCTGATCCAGATAGAGAAGAGAAGGTAACCTTTGGTGACCTACGTGATGAGAGTAATAAGTTTGCTAATGTTTTACGTAAGTATAATGTGAAAAAAGGAGATCGCGTATTTCTGTTCATGCCAAGAAGCCCAGAATTTTATGCAGCTTTCTTCGGTATCCTTAAAGTTGGTGCCATCGCTGGACCTTTATTCGAAGCTTTCATGGAGCAAGCGGTTCGCGATCGATTGCAGGATAGTGAAGCAAAAGTGTTAATTACAACACCTGATTTATTGTATCGAGTTCCACAGGAGGATTTACCAAACTTAGAAAAAATAGTGCTTGTAGGGAAACATAACGAATCTGCGGATCATTATATTGATTATCAAAGAGAAATGAAGGATGCTTCTAATAAAACAGAAATGGAATGGGTAGATTTAGAAGATGGTATGTTACTCCATTACACATCTGGATCTACTGGAAAACCAAAAGGTGTGTACCATGTCCATAATGCTATGATTCAACATTATGCTACGGGCGAGTGGGTATTAGACCTAAGGGAAGAGGATGTATATTGGTGTACCGCTGATCCAGGCTGGGTTACTGGAACAAGTTACGGAATTTTCGCACCATGGTTGCATGGTGTGACTAATGTTATTCGAGGTGGAAGATTTACACCGGATGATTGGTATGGAACACTAGATACGTATAAGGTTAGTGTCTGGTATACGGCACCTACAGCACTTCGTAAATTAGTAAGTGCAGGAGAAGACGTAGTGAAGAAATATGACCTTTCTTCCTTACGACATATTATGAGTGTTGGAGAGCCATTGAATCCAGAAGTAGTGACTTGGGGATTAAAAGCATTTAATTTGCGGATTCATGATACATGGTGGATGACGGAAACAGGTGCACAGCTTATTGTTAACATTCCATCAATGGAGATAAGACCAGGATCAATGGGGAAACCATTACCAGGTATTGAAGCGGCTATTATTGATAATGAAGGAAATGAACTACCACCAAACCAAATGGGGAATTTAGCTATTAAGAAAGGTTGGCCATCTATGATGCGGGCTGTATGGAAGAATCCAAGCAAGTATGACAGCTACTTTATCCATGGTTGGTATGTATCAGGAGATAGTGCTTATAAAGATGAAGATGGCTATTTCTGGTTCCAGGGGCGTTTAGATGATGTTATCAATACTTCTGGTGAACGAGTTGGCCCATTTGAGGTAGAAAGTAAATTAATAGAACATCCGGCTGTTGCTGAAGCCGGCGTTATTGGGAAACCACATCCAGAGCGAGGAGAGATCATTAAAGCGTTTATTACGCTGAATGATGGGTATCAGAATACGGATGAATTACTAGAGGATATACGCTTATTTGTTAAGACAGGGCTAAGTGCTCATGCTGCACCACGTGAACTAGAAGTAAAAGACTCCATTCCTAAGACAAGAAGTGGTAAGATCATGCGTCGACTATTGAAGTCTTGGGAGCTAGGATTGCCTACTGGTGATACGTCAACATTAGAAGAATAGATGGTAGAGCCACAGAGGGTAAAATAATTTAGATAACGAAGACGCTTAATTATAGACTGATTAAAATATGCTCCCTTCCAAAGTAGATAGATCAAAAAATATAATCTGTTGCTTTGGGGGGATTTTTGTCTAGGAAATTACGGAAATTATAAAATTTGAGCCTGTGGATATATATGCGTGTTGAGCCGCGTGAAGCTCCAGCGCCCAGAAACGAGGCGACTTCATGAATCGCCCTAATCTAAGTCATCATCGGCGCGCAAGCTCATCGTAATACCTTTATCTCCGTTGACTCGCTCTAGTCGCTACGTTTCTACTCGGACGCTTACGCCTTTTGCTCTTGAAATGCTATCGAACGGAATGGATACAACACTCCTTTTACACCGCTCACTTTATAAGCTAGTTATTTCTTATTTACTTTGAAATCTGTTACATTTCCAATATGGGACATATTCATAAATTGAGGAAATGAGGAATCTTAAAATGTCTAAAGAATTTTGGGATCAAAACTTTTCAGATAAAGAATTTGTATATGGGAAACAGGCAAATCAATTCATCCAGCAAAAGAGTCACCTCTTATCTAAAAATTCAACTATAGGATGCTTTGCAGAGGGAGAGGGCAGAAACGCCATCTATTTAGCTGATTTAGGGCATGAGGTTATTGCTTATGATCAATCTACTGTCGGATTAGAAAAGGCAAAACAATTAGCTGTAGAGCAAGGAGTAAACGTACAAGCTATTCCCATGGACTTGACTAAGGAAAAGGTGATATCTCGCCAATTTGATGCGGCGATTATGGTCTTTGGGCATGTTCCAGCGGAAGATCAACATTTTTTTATTCATAATATAATTGCTGCTGTAAAGCCAGGTGGCTATGTAATGTTTGAGGTATACTCAGAGGATCAATTAGACTACCAAACAGGTGGACCAAGGGAGAAGGAAATGCTGTATCATCCATCGGATGTATTACAATGGATAATGCCTCATCATTGTTTGCATTTCTATTATGGAGAAGTAGATCGAAAAGAAGGAAAAAAGCATACTGGCTTGTCTCATGTTATTCAAACGGTTATAAAAAAGAAAGACTAGATATGTAAATAGAACCAAAGGATAAGCGGATTACTCCCTTAACCTTTGGTTTTTGTCGTTTATGCAGTAATGGATTCAGCTGGGCCAAAAATTTCGAAATGAATATCTTTGTCAGCTACATGTGATTTTTTTAAGCTTACATAGGTTGTACGCATGAATCCTTTTGGTCCACAAATGTAACATGTAGCATCTGATGTTGGTAAAATTGAAGATACCCACTCAGCGTCTATATAGCCTTTTTTATCACATCGATCCGTATCTTTGGGATGATTATAGATCGTATAGCTTGTCACATGATTATTAGAATTAGTAATGGTAGCAACTCTCTCTTTCAACGCATGATAATTTTCTGACTTTGCAGCATGAATGAAGATAACCTGTCGTTCAGGCTGTTCTTTTATCACCGTTTCTAACATACTCATCATTGGTGTCATTCCCACACCTCCACTAATTAGTATCAGTGGTCGATGATCTTGTTGATCAAGTATGAAGTCTCCAGCCGGTGCACTTATAGGTAAAATGCTTCCTTCATTAATTTTCTCATGTAAATAAGTAGAGACAATTCCTGCTGGGCCTTGTTCATTCTCATCCTCACGTTTAACACTAATGCGGTAATACCCTTCATCCGGAGCACAAGATAAACTGTATTGGCGAAGATGGGTATATGGTTCACCATCTATGTCTGCTTTTACAGTAATGTATTGTCCAGGCTGATAACTAGGAAATGGTAAACCATCCTCGGGAACTAAATAAAAAGATGTAATAACTTCACTCTCAATTACCTTTTTTGTCACTTTGAAATTTCGAAAACCTTCCCAGCCACCGGATGATTGCAATGTCTTATTATATAATTCTTTTTCCACGTTAATAAAAAGATCTGCTATGACATAATATGCTTTTTCCCATGCGTCGATCACATCATCATTAGCTACTTCTCCTAAAACATCTTTCATTGCTAGTAATAGGTACTTGCCAACGATTGGATAATGTTCTGGTTGAACATTTAGACTTTTATGCTTATGTGCAATTTGCATGACATGGGGTACTATTTCTTCTAAATGATCGATATTTGCCGCAGCAGCATAAACGGTATTCGCTAAGGCCTTGGGCTGAGCACCTCTCCGTTGATTGGTTTGATTAAATAAATTCTTTAATTCTGGATGATTTGTTAGCATTAGCTGATAGAATCGCTTCGTTATCTCTGAACCTTGTTGTTGTAATACTGGCACAGTAGCTTTAATAATGTCCTTTGTTTGCTCATCTAGCTCGACTGTTTGTGTTGACATAACTAAGCACTCCCTTTGAAATAAACATGTATTTTGTATACATGTTTATTTTATAATGATTTAACTGGTAAAAAAACAGGAAAATAAGCAAAATATGTTACAATAATGTGAAAACATGAACAAGTAGGTGTATCCATGAATCTTAAAAAATATACAGATTACGCATTACGTGTATTAATATTTACGGGAATGAAATCAGATCAAGAGCTGGCTACAATTAAAGAGATATCCGAGGTATATACGATTTCACAAGAACATGTAAGGAAAGTAGTACATGAGCTTGTAAAGATGGAATTGATAGAGTCGGTAAGAGGCAGGCATGGAGGAATTAGAATGGCTAAGCCACCAGAAGAAATCAATGTTGGTAGACTTGTTCGACAGCTTGAAGCTGATTTTGTCATTTTAGAATGCTTTGATAAAGGAACAAACCACTGTGTTATTTCTCCAGGCTGTACATTAAAACATGTATTAAATAGGGCGTTAGTCGCTTTTTTTAAGGTTCTTGAAGCATATACATTAAAGGATTTAATTAAAAATGAAGAAGAGCTTCGTGAACTAATGGGACTGTAAAAAATATGTTTTATATAAGAATTATTGGGAACATATAATTATGTAGTCATCGTAAAGGAGTATATCATGAGTAAAAAAATAGTAACTGTTATTACAGATATGTTTGAAGATGTGGAATATACAGAGCCAGCTAAAGCTTTCCGGGAAGCTGGTCATGAAGTCGTTATTTTGAAATGTTTGATGTATATTGGCAATGCTCCGACTAATTACTTCGCTTTCGGCGGGCACGGCCTCAACTAACTTTGCAAAGAAGAACACGTTGCAAAGTGGATTTTCGGCTCGCGCTAATCCCGCAGGAGTCTACGTAATTAGTCTCCGCTATGAGAAGGTGCAACAATTCTTGTCAT
>NZ_JAWDHA010000049.1:0-32975 GCF_034190895.1 Virgibacillus sp. M23
CACCTTCTCATAGCGGAGACTAATTACGTAGACTCCTGCGGGATTAGCGCGAGCCGAAAATCCACTTTGCAACGTGTTCTTCTTTGCAAAGTTAGTTGAGGCCGTGCCCACGGAAAGCGAAGCAATTCGTCGGAGCATTGCCAATATACATCAAACATTTCAAAATAACTACTTGGCTTAACGCAGTCATTGCACTGATTTTATACTTTCTTAACTTACTACAAAAAATCCCACGGTGCATGAATGGCACCGTGGTTTCTCCTTCATTCGACATACTCGACGAAAGCTTGCGTTATAAAATATATTGCCTATTACTCCTTCTCACGGTCATTCATCTATTCTCGTTGCTTAAAAACTGCTCTAATCATTTAACCATAAAGTCCATTTATTTTATCCAAAAACTTCCTGAAATATTTTTGATTCCTCATGATCAAGCATGTTTTTCTGAATAATTCGATCAATCGACTTATTCATTTGCTCTGCTAAAGACTGCGAAGATCCAGGTTCACCGATCACATATATTTTTTCCCAATCATTGTTTTTAGCGTGCTTATCCAACATTGGTGCGATCTTTTTGTACCATCGATGTTTATTTGCCTCATATCGGGATTGCAAATTATCTTTCTGAATAGATGGATTACCTGGACCCATTGCAGTCTTTTCTCGCCAGTTATCCGTCTCTAGATCTAATTCAAACGATTTTGTTTCATTAATTTCATTTAAGTAGGACTCTATAAACTTTACTTCATTTTGCTGCACAGGAATGATACCTGCTTTTGGATAGTCCTTTTTTAGCTTTTTCACTTGGTCTAATACAGGTGTTTCCTGCCAAAAGAACGCGGTCTCTAATCTCAATTGGACACGTGCAGCAAACCAAACTTCTTCATCAGCTGTTGCAAAAACAATAACGCCCTTACGAAATTCCTGTTCATTTCCGCGAATAAATTTTTCTACTTTTTGCTTTACAAGTTGAAAGCTTTTAAGTTCTTCCTTGTTATTGGCTTCCTCTAAATATTGTTCAAAATTACGCATGCCATTTTTGAATTGTATTTTCCATTCTCCCCCCTGTTGCTCAGGATCAGAGGGATCAGTATTTAAGTACATGGTAAATACCTTATCCGATCCTTCTCTATGAACGGCTTCTAACTGCTTTATTTCATGATTTAAATCCATCACATCGGCACTCCTTTACGTTAGTTTTCAACGTTACTTAGTATTGTTTAACCGATTATAATAGCGTGTAAACATATCTAAGAGATTAGCTTTAAACCAATAGCAGCAGTTAGAATCATACTGATAAATAGGAGCCTCTTCCAGTCTCTAGACTCTTGAAAGAATAACATCCCAGCTAAAGCACTACCTACTGTACCGATTCCTGTCCAAACAGCATAAGCAGTGCTCATTGGAATTGTCCTCATTGCTATGCTTAAACAAGCAAAGCTTGTGACAAATCCGCCAATAAGCCAAATGAAGGAAGCTAGACTGCGTTGATGATTTATTTTATTTATCCCCATCACTCCAATTACTTCACTCACTCCCGCAATAATTAAAAATAGCCAATTCACTTCTTACACCTCTTCTCTTTCATCCGTGGTAGTGACCATTTTTAAGCCAAGCACACCAATCAACAGAACCATTATGAATACGATTTTTATCATACGAAAAGGCTCATCAAACAATACAATTTCGGCAATAACAGTCCCAGCTGTACCAATGCCTGTAAATACTGCATAACTGGTTCCAATTGGAAGCTTTCGGGAAGCAATAATAAGCAAATGCATACTTATATAAATTGCAAACACCGTTAATAACCAAGTAAATAAATTGTAAGAATGCTTTAAACCAATCACCCAACCAATTTCAAATAATCCAGCCACCAAAATAATTATCCAATTTTTATTCATTCATACCACCTCACAACTTTTAGAGTACCCAATTGTAGCTCAAACTCCATTAAAAAAACCGGAAAGATATCCATACGTAAGATATCCTCCCGGGCTTTTATCCCTCCGTGTACACGTATAACGTGCATTTCCTCTCGGACCAGACCAATTAAAAACAATTGCGGAACCCTAGGAAATCGCTATGCAATTCATTTAGATTATATACAGTCTATATAAGTGTGTCAACCCTTATAGCAAGGCATCACTAGAACTTACTTTTTCGTAATCCTTACCTCTTTTATTTGATATCCATCCATTTCTTCCACAGTAAATTGAAATCCTTCATGATCAATAATTGTTCCTTTTGTAGCATCTAAATTCTTCATAAAAATCCAGCCACCGATCGTATCAATTTCTTCATCTTCCAGATTAGTACCGATTAATTGATTTACTTCATCTAGTTGTAATTTACCTGAGACGATTTTATTCTTATGATCAACGTTTTCTATCATTGGTTTTTCATGGAGATCAAATTCATCTCGTATCTCGCCAACAATTTCTTCTAATATATCTTCTACAGTAATTAAACCAGCTGTGCCACCATATTCATCATTAACAATGGCCATATGGATTCGTTCCTTTTGCATTTTTAACAAAAGCTGCTTAATTGGTGTAGCCTCTGAAACATGAAGGATTGGTCGGATAAATTCTTCAATCGATATCGGCTTTTCCTCTTCTAGACGACCTGTGAATAAGGCTTTTATATTGACGAGACCAATAATCGTATCTTTATCCCCATCAGCTACAGGGTATCTGGTAAATTGTCCTTCTTGAATAACTTCAAGATTTACATCAAAACTATCATCTTTATAAAAACAAAGAATCTCAGTCCGCGGAGTCATAATGTTTTTTGCAAGTTGTTCATCAAACTCAAAAACATTGTTTACATACATCATTTCAGATTGATTGATTTTTCCACTTTTATAACTTTCCGAAAGAATTAAACGTAATTCCTCTTCCGTATGTGCAATTTCATGCTCCTTCACAGGTTTAAATCCAAATAATTGAATAAAAAGCCGGGCTGAGCCATTTAACAGCCAAATAAACGGATACATTATTTTATAAAAGAAGATAAGCGGTCTAGCAAGATATAACGTTACTGCCTCTGCCTTTTGAATGGCAATTGTCTTTGGTGCTAATTCGCCAATTACAACATGTAAATACGTGATTAACAAAAAGGCTATAGCAAATGATACTATAGAAGCAATTGTTTCATTCATTCCTATACTGTCAAACACGGGATGAAGAATTCTTTCCAGGGTTGGTTCACCTAGCCACCCTAATCCTAATGCCGTTACGGTAATTCCTAATTGACAAGCAGATAAATAGGCATCTAAATTATCGATAAGCTTTTTTGCATGAATCGCCTTTTTATTCCCTTCAGCAATTAAATGATCTATCCGAGTTGAACGAACTTTAACGATTGCAAATTCGGTTGCTACAAAGAATGCGGTCAGCATAATCAATATAGCAACCAATAATAAGTTTACAATTTCCAATTATAATCCTTGTATCATTAGATACAAGGATTCCACCTCCTGCATAATAATTTATTTATACCTTATCCGTTAGCAGGTGAATCACCTGTCAACATAACCACTAATCCTATGGCCTTCCCACGTGAATCACCTCCCTCTCTAATAGCTTTTATTTTACCCTATTCGTATCCTATCGTCTATTCTTATGTATGTGTAGAAAGTGACTAGAAGCAAGCAAAGGAGATAATTAAAGTAAGAGCCAAACGATCATTCGAAACCGTTCGGCCTTTTGCTAGTTCTAAACAATTGACTATGCTTTTAAACACTAATCAGCGAAGTGTGTTATTGTAGTACTGCACAACAACAGACAAGCATTCAAGCTATGTTACTGACTATTTTTTATAATCTTTTTTAATCATTCGCAAAAAGGTAACTACCATGAATAATAAAATCACAGTAAATGGCAGTGCCGAGATTAACGAAGCAGTTTGTAAGGCTTGAAGACCACCTGCCAATAGTAAAACTACAGCAATCGCCGTAATGAGCACACCCCATACAATTTTTGTTACTAAAGCAGGATTTAAGCTCCCTCTCGATGTCATTGACCCTAAAATATATGTCGCAGAATCAGCAGACGTAACCAGGAATGTAAAGATTAAAAAGATTGACAACAATGATAATACCGTTGTAAATGGCAAATGCTGATAGGTTTCAAATAAAGCTACTGCGACATCAGCATTCACTGCTTCTGCAATGGAACTACCATTAAATAGATCATTGTAAAGTGCTGTTCCACCAAACGCAGCAATCCATATACAAGCAATTGCAGGGGATACTACTAATACACCTATAACGTATTCTCGAATTGATCTTCCTCGTGATACGCGAGCAACAAATGCTCCAACAAATGGTGACCATGCTGTTGACCAAGCCCAGTAAAATATCGTCCACTCTCTCACCCATGTTTCACCTGAATAAGGCGTTAGTCGTAAACTATATTGGACAAAGTTTGTGAAATAATCTCCTAAACCCAATACAAATGTATTGAAAATAAATACTGTTGGTCCTGCTAATAATACAAAAACTAATAATAAGAGACATAAGCCTAAATTGATATTACTTAACCATTTAATTCCCTTATCTAATCCAGTACTGGATGAAATTAAATATGTAATTAACATAACCCCAGCTATAGCCATTTGAACCCATATTGACGTCGGTACATCAAATACAGATTTTAGTCCTCCATTCATTTGTAAGATTCCTAATCCTAAAGAGGTTGCAACCCCCATTACCGTAGCAATAACCGCAAGGGAGTCAATCGTATTACCAACCATCTTATTCTTACCAACAATTGGTTGAATAGATGTAGAGATTAAGCCCCTTTCTTTTTTCTTGAATTGAAGGTACGCAATTACTAATCCAACAACAGCGAAGACTGACCATTGGCTAATCCCCCAATGGAAGAAAGCATATCCCATTGCAACTCTTGCAGACTCTTCCGTCATGGATTCTAATTCTGGAAATGGTGTATCGAAGAAATGACTCATTGGTTCTGCCACACCCCAAAAGACTAACCCAGCACCAAATCCTGCTGAAAATAACATTCCAATCCAAGTAAAGAAGGAATACTCTGGTTTCGAATCAGAGGCACCTAGACGTATTTTTCCATATTTACTGAACGAAATTCCAATTAAGAACAGTATAAAAACAAAAACCGCTAATAAATAGAACCAACCAAAGTTTATCGTCGTAAAATCAAATAACTTTCCTGCTACATCCCCGAACTTCTTTGGCATTGTAGCACCAATAATTACTAGTAAAAATACAATGATGGCAGATACATAGAAAACGGGATTTTTGAATGCGCTATTTTTATTCATAACAGATCCTTTCTATAAGTTTTATGTACCATTTACGGGATACGGAACGTAAAGAGGCACATTTTATTATACCCCTTTTATTTTTTAACTAAACCTCAAATTTCCAGCTCAATACCCTCAAAAGAAACTAAGCATTTGGACTGCAAAACTTACTTCCATCAGACAAGCTTATAATCGTCGTAACATGAATTATACTAACTCTCCACAGGATAGGAAGGCTTCAGAGCAATATATTGCAAACAAAAGCTCTCGTTTTCAAAGAGTCTCGCTTATTTCAGCTGCTAAATGAATGATTCTAATCAAAAAAACGAACGATAATTAATTTCATCAACTAATCATCGCTCGTTTTTGATTGCTTCTTATTTACTTTTTCCAGACTCTTTTAAATACTATCTATTATCGTACACGACGTACATGACCTTTAAAATGATTTTTCCAATACCCAGTACTCATATCAGCTACAGCTAGACCAGTTGAATTTTGAGCTCCGATAAACTTGCCACCGCCAACATAAATTCCAACATGTCCATTTGTTTTATACGTATTAAAGAATACGAGGTCACCTGGTTGAATATTGCTATAGGATACTTTTGTACCAGTTCCGGCAAGGGAAGATGTCGTTGAAGGAATAGAATATCCTGCTTGACCAAATGCCCAAGATACAAATCCTGAACAATCAAATCCGCTTGGTCCTTTACCTCCCCATACATATGGTACACCAAGATATTGATAGCCAGCATTAATTGCTGTACTAATGCCACCGCCTCCAGAAGATACAGATGGTTTAGATGATGAACCGCTACTGCTTAATGTTTGAAGCTTTCCAGCTGAACTTGAATTTGAGTTTGAAGAAGAAACAGTTGGTCTTTGTTGCTGAGCAATACTTTGTTTCACTTCATTTTCTAAAGAAGCTAGATTACTATCTTTTACTTGAAGCTCTTCTTTTAATGCTACAAGATCCTGTTTCTTATTTTTTAATGCTTCTTTTTTATTTTCATTTTCTCGTTTTTGCTCATTAATGGTTGCTTGTACACCTTTTAATTCAACCTTCATATCCTTAAGCTCTTCAAGCTTAGCTAATACTTTATCCTGTTTTTCTTCTACTTCTTTTTTATCTTTCTCTTGTTTTTCCATCAACTGGGTATCTGAGTCGGATATTTTATTCACAGCAGATACACGGCTAATAAAGTCACTAAAGCTTTTAGAACCAAAAATAACTTCTAAATAGCTAACATTTCCACCACTCTGTTGATAAGAAACTACACGCTCTTTTAAAATGTTGTAACGTTTCTCAATAGCTTCCTCAAGTTGAACAATTTCATCCTCTAAAGCTTGTACTTCTTTTTCTTTTTTAGCAATATCGCTTTCTGTCTTATCCATCATTTTTTGATTTTCTTTAAGCGCATGATTAACGTTTTTTATCTCTTTATTTAAATCTTCTAATTCTATTAAAACATCTGCAATTTTCGCTTCTGCTTCTGATAGATTTGCTTTAATTTCATCACGATTATCTTGAATCTCAGACTGTTTATTCTTGAGGTCATCCATCGTTTCCGCATGTGCATCCATTGCAAATGCACTACTTAAACCGACGACTGTCACAGTCGCTACTGTTACGATTGATTTCTTCACCTTTCTCCCCCACTTCTTTTTATCACGTCTGCAAATAAAATATGTATATTTTGTAATTCTTTTGATGGTATTATGCAGTAATGTGAAACTAGACTAGATTATGTATCCTATTAACTTAGGCAATTAGTAGTATAACAGTTAAAAATTGCACACATATTATAGTAATATTACAATTATGTTTCAAATGTGACATAAAACCTCTTTTTCCATTAAAAAAGGCGTTCATTCGATGTAGAATGAACGCCTTAGCCCAAGTTAATTTTCTTCAAAAAGAAGATGTAAATTGTTCCTCTTCTGTCGATCCCTTTAGTGCACCCGTTGAGAAACTACCACCAGATATTATTTGTGCTACTTCATCAAAATAGCCTGTTCCCACTTCGCGTTGATGACGTGTGGCACTATAACCAAATTGCTCACTAGCAAATTCTCCTTGCTGCAATTCGGAGTAGGCCTTCATTCCCTCATCTTTATATTTTCTAGACAGTTCAAACATACTATAGTTAAGAGCATGAAACCCTGCTAATGTAACAAATTGAAATTTGTAGCCTAATTCCCCTAATTTTTCTTGAAAAGTAGAAATTTCGTCATCCGATAACTTTTTCTTCCAATTAAATGATGGTGAGCAATTATAAGCTAGTAATTGATTTGGGTACTTTGCACGAATAGCTTCAGCAAACATGCTTGCTTCCTCCAAGTTTGGTTCTGATGTCTCACACCATACTAGATCTGCATATGGTGCATATGCTAGACCGCGGGCAATGGCTTGCTCAATTCCTGCTTTCGTTTTATAAAACCCCTCTGTCGTTCGCTCTCCAGTAATAAAACGAGCATCATATGGATCAACATCACTTGTAATTAAGTTAGCTGCGTTTGCATCTGTTCTAGCAATTATAATAGTAGGTGTTCCCATTACATCTGCGGCTAATCTAGCAGCAATTAGATTCCGTACTGCAGTCTGTGTTGGTAACAGTACTTTACCACCTAAATGACCACATTTCTTCTCTGATGATAACTGATCTTCAAAATGAACTGCTGATGCCCCGGCTTCAATCATAGATTTCATTAATTCGTAGACATTTAATTGTCCCCCAAATCCAGCCTCTGCATCAGCGATAATTGGAGCATACCAATCAATTGTTTGCTTCCCTTCTGAAAAATAAATTTGATCAGCTCGTTGAAGTGCTTGATTAATCCGTTTTACCACATTCGGTACACTATTCACAGGATACAGGCTCTGATCTGGATACATTTGCCCTGCCATATTTGCGTCTGCAGCTACCTGCCAGCCACTGAGATAAATGGCTTTCAAACCTGCTTTAACTTGTTGAACAGCTTGGTTTCCAGTTAATGCCCCTAATGCATGAATATATTTTTCTGTATGCAACAGTTTCCATAGCTTACGTGAACCTAATTCTGCTAGTGAGTAGTTGAGGTCAATTGAACCCCTTAATCGAATAACATCATTAGCAGTATATGGTCGTTCTACTCCTGACCACCGTTGATTATTTTCCCATTCTTCTTTAATTATTTCTGCTCTACTATTTGTCATCATAATCCTCCTTTAAAATCAACTACGATATAGTGAAACTTCAATCTGTTAGGGTTTGGTTTTCCCCCTCTAATTGTTAGCACCAAAAGGATATGACCTAAAGGCCCTTAAACCAATCGGACATTTACTGGCAGTTGATCCCACACTTACCATTATTGGTTTCTATTACTTGATGTGGAGAGCTTACTGCCAGTTATATGCGGGTAAAATCTAATCTGTATGACTATTTGGCAACAATTATTGTTATAATACATATTTATTTGTTATATAACAGAGCATATAAAAAAATTAGTCCTCCTTTTTAGATAGACAATAATCACATTCCTGTATATATCCATTAGTCTTCATCTTCTCTCCACAATCTGGACATCTTGCTGTTTCACTATTCATCAATTTAAGAACCTCCTTTTATATAACAATTTTATTTTTTGTATTTTGTTATAACACAGTTTATGGTAATATTTGAAAAATTGCAACCCCTTTTTTAAACTTAGTTGAAAAAATTTTTTCGTTGTTGGAAAATAGATGATGGATAAGTGATTTAGGTTAAGACAGCTTAGGAGATGACGATGGTGAAACGATTTCATTTTATTGGGAGTAGAGTGGTTAAAACTGGAGTTGCTGTATTCATAACTGCTTGGATTTGCTCATTACTAAATATCCCGGCTGTATTTGCAGTTATTACAGCAATTGTAACAATAGAACCCACTGTTTCTGATTCTATTCGTAAGGGAATTATTCGATTTCCAGCTTCTGCAATTGGTTCTGCATATTCGGTATTTTTTATATTCTTATTCGGAAACTCTCCCTTAACATACGCACTAGCCGCAACATTTACGATCGTTACTTGTTTTAAGCTAAAACTACATGCCGGGCTTTTAGTAGCAACACTCACTGCTGTAGCAATGGTTGAAGTTATTCATAGCAATTACTTTATATCATTCTTGATTCGTTTAGGAACTACGACCCTTGGCCTATTAGTTTCCACAGGAGTGAACATGTTTGTTTTACCACCTGATTACACAAAAAATATTACAGTAAATATGGAGAGCATTCGTAAACAGACAGGAGATATGATCGCAAAAGTTTTTCAATGCATGGTCGATGTTGATAAGTCACCAATCACTATTAACCCAGCAGATCAAGTATACAAAAAAATACAGCTGACAGAGACACTCATTCGCTTTCAGAAAGATGAATCGAAATTCCATCCACTTGCTGATAGCGAGAGAAATTACTTTAAGATAATAGAAAAACAGCTGATATGTTTAAGGCTTATTCATTACCATACAGATAATGTACTCCATACTCCAAAGAACTTTAGAATGTGGGGAGAAAACGAACGAAGGATTATTTTACATGCAGTAGACGAACTCGTGGAAGGATTTTCACATGCGAAACAGTTTGAATCACAAAAGCATCAACAATGTTTGAAACAATTAAGTGAAATGTTTTGGGAAGAAAATGGTCTGTCAAAAAATAAACATGACTACGACGCCACCACTTTTCCTCCAGAACTTATTATTATTTATGAATTAATATCTATTTACCAACTAGCTGATCGTTATTTTGAGCGTAATCAAAAGTTAAACAATTAGATCGGCCGTGCAAAGACAAATAATATAGCGCTTGGAACTACTTTTTCCACTTCGAAGCAACTGGAAAATACATGACTCTAGTGATCAGAACAACCGTGAGGAGTTTGCAAAGGAATTGGTCTACTCACGAGAAGGCTGATCAAATGTCATGGGAAAATAGAATATGATAGCTATATGTATGAACTATCATTTGCGTCTTCTTTTAAGCATCATCTAGTTATGTTATTCCACTAGATGATGCTTAAATGCATAGATAACTGCCTGAGTACGATCCTGTACCTCCAGTTTACCTAGTAGATTACTTACATGTACCTTTACTGTTTTTAAAGAAATGAATAACTCATCAGCTATTTCCTGATTTGTTTTACCTTGAGCCAATAGGAGTAAAATTTCTTTCTCTCTTTCTGTTAACTGTTCATGTAATTCCACTTGCGGTGTACGCATGCGGTTCATAATCTTTCCAGTTACTTCTGGCTCAAGTACCGTTTGCCCTTGATACGTAGCACGAATAGCTTTGGCAATTTCTTCAGCCTTGGATGTTTTCAACATATAACTAGTAGCACCAGCTTCCAATGCCGGATAGACCTTTTCATCATCTAAGAAGCTAGTCACAATAATAATCTTTGCGTTTGGCCATTGTTCCATAATTAATTTTGTTGCTTCAATTCCATCCATATCTTTCATGACTAGATCCATTAAGATAATATCTGGTCTTAATTCTAATGCAAGTTCTACAGCTTTCTCACCATCATCAGCTTCTGCAATAACTTTAATATCAGGTTGAGCGGATAAATAGGAAGTGACTCCAATTCGAACCATTTCATGATCATCAGCAAATAAAACGTTAATCATTATTCTAATCCTCCTTTCCTAGATTCGGTACCTTTACTTCTATTCGTGTACCTTCATCTGGGAGACTAATTACCTTGAAGCTCCCACCTACCTCATACGCACGTTCTTGCATATTCTGTAAGCCGTAAGAGCCCGTCTTTATTTTTTCCATAACAAAACCAATACCGTTATCTGTTACTCGTAAAATTACGTTTTCATCTCTTTCAACAAGCATTACTTGTAATGTAGTTGCTTTTGCATGTCGCAGCGTATTTGACACTGCTTCCTGAAGGATACGAAACAATTGGTCCTCTACACCTTTATCTACAGTAAACGCCTCAACGTTCCAAGTAATATCCATTGGAACTTTTTGTGTTAATTCAAGCAATAATTCTTCTGCACCAGCTTGTAGGGATTTCCCCTTCAAGGCAACTGGCCGAAGATGTAGCAGTAATGCCCGCATCTCTAATTGAGATTGATGAATCATGTTTTCCACCATTCGCAGCTGCTTTTTCATTACAGTATCCTTAGGAGGGTTTGTTTCATTGATAGCCGACATCATCATGGAAGCAGCAAATAACTGTTGGCTGACCGAATCATGTAATTCTCTTGCTAAGCGATTACGCTCCTGAACAACAATTTCTTGTAAGCTTTGTTCGCGTTCAGTAGCTCTTTCTGTTGCTAATCGCTGCGCTTGTTCTGTCTGAGCCCTAATTTTATTTTGTATTTGTCCCATATACCGGTGAATGTCTTCTAAATCTTTATACGCATCTATATCAAGGGTTAGTTTTTGACCTTTAATGATTTCATCCAGTTGTCTTTCTACGTGATGAATTCGTTGTCTCCAATAATATCCAGTTACTGTCCCAATAATCAATCCCGCAGCAACAGATATAACAAAAATAACTAGCACGAACGATACATCACCTAATTTTTGATCTACAATACGGCTCCAATCATTGACGAACGCGACAAGTGTTAACCCAACCATTGCAATTGATAGTAAAATACTAAACATAACAGCAGTAACAATATGACGCAAAATCATATTCATATTCGCTTCACCTCAATATCACCAGACAATAATGAGGTAACAATTTTCACACGTGGAACAACGGTATCATAATCTTTCGTTTGATAAAGCAAAGATTGATTCATCAATTTTTCATGGTAATGTCCCAATATATGCGCGCGTCCGAATACGGAACTATGGTGTATACTTACTTCAACATCATAAGGAACATAAATTTCCAAGTTACCAACCAAGTGACGTATAGAGATAACTGCTGTGTCTTTAGGAAGTACTGTATTACTTAAGTCAATAATCCGATCACCAAATGCACCATGAATATTAACATCTTTCCATTGATAGGCTGTTTCCTCTGTTCGTTGGTCATCAAATAGTTTATGGTCTAATAATGGTTGCTTACTTATAATTGTTTCATTCGCCTTATGCTGATTCCCCATTATGGAAGGTCTCAGAACTTCCGCTGCTTTTTTGGATTTGCTATAGTTAACCACAAACAAAACGATAGCGGCAATAATTAAGAACCTTACCGCAAGCATATTAAGAATCGCAAAAATAATACCAACCATACCGCTCCAAAAGATTACCTTTCCCCATAGACTGTGGAACTTTTTCCTTCCAATATAAATAAGCAAGGCAAAAAATAAAGCTGGAATTAGCATTCCGCCATGGAAAAATGTGAGCTCAATAATAAAGAGGATTACTCCAATGATCAATATCCAATTTAGAGTGTCCGTTGTTAATCGTTGAAACATGAAGTAAGCCTCCCTTCTTTATTATGTAAAACAGGCGCATCCACGTGCGCCTGTATAGTATATCATTTTTTTAATTGCTGACGAAGAGAAAGTGTGATATCTCGATGGTTTAATAGGAACGGCACCTGCACTGCACTTTAGTGATACTTATTTATACTTGCTCCTTTTCTTTCATTTCTTGTTCTAGTTTGGCTATTTTGTTATCAAATGTACTACGATAGTATGAATTATTAACTCGATACTCGAGTCCTTCGATGTATCTTTCCATCTCCGCAAATTTAGAAAAAGGTTTATCGGATGTTTCGTCTACCACTTTGTTCATCTGATGGTTGGCACGTGCAACATTTTCTCGACCCATTAGCTCCATCCTGCGTAGATGCATATCTTTTAGCTTATGCTTCATATCTTCATACTTCTGCTCTAAGGTGTCTAATTCTTGTTCCGCCTCATCACGTGATGCTTTCAATCGCTCTGCACGAGCTTGATATTCTTCGTGTTCCCTCACTGCAAATGCATGCATTTGCTCTTCTCCTGCTTTCTCAGCAATTTCTGCTTGTTTTAGACGTTTTTCAGCTAGGTCATTAGCCATCTGATACTCTTTTGTAAACTCATCCTTTAACTTATATTGTCTTTCCACAAGCTTTCGCACTTTTTCTTTTTCCTGTTCACTTTGACGTAAGTAATGATTTAATGCTGCAATTGGATTTTTTTGTTCCTTCTGGTCCATAAGGTTATGAAGATCACTTGTTACAGAATCTTTAATACGTGTAAATATATTTGTCATTTTTCATGCTCTCCTTTTTTAGTGATGATTTATTTCAGCCCATTCACGCTCAAAATTAGTAAATGGGTCATCTGATTGAACTTCATGAACGATTGGTTCATGGTCTTCTTTTTTCCAGCTTTTATATATAAAGTAAAGTCCAATTGCTGCCACAACACCTATTAATGCAAACATATTTGAAATAGTGATGCTTAACACAATCAGCCCTAAGATAACCCAACCAATCTTTCCGATTGTTGAGTCACTTTTCATAAATTGTTTAAAGATAATGTAAAGTAGCCAAATTCCTAAACCTAAAAACACCATTGGTCCTAAGTTTGCTACTAATACGATCAATGCAGCTAACCCTGCTAGAAATAATAGAAATTTCTTCACTTTGTTTCCTCCTTTCTTTATCTTAATTCCATATTACAGAAGCGTAGGGATTATCGTAATGAACTACAGCCATATTTTGAACTAGTACCTGAGACGTAGAAAAGTTAAATTGCAGAACAAAAGCGCCCGCGTTTAGAAACGTAGCAACTGGAGCGAGCCAGCAGTAGATAAAGGAATTATGTGCTTGCGACTCGATGATGATTTAAATTAGGGAGATTCGTGAAGTCGCCTCGTTTCTGGGTGCTGGAGCTAAGTGACCCATATTCATCTGTGTCGCTATCGCTTATATATTAAATAGGTTGCTTATTAAATTCTCACCATAAACACAAACACTGTAAGTCTTTAATATAAAACCATTTATTCGAACAAAACTAGCAAGGGTGAAGAAGTGATTTTCGTGATAAATAGTTAAGAAGCTATGTTCTAAGCATATAAAAATCACTCTGAATCGGGTGAATTTTCAATCTTATATGCTAAAATAAAGTATAAGTCTAAAAAAGGAAAACTAATTTGGGGGATGAAATTCATGAAAGTGTTTCCACAGATTTCTTTAATGTTTATACTGGTTGCGGCATTGCTGACAGGGTGTGACGAGGGAGAGGTACAAAATCCAGATGGTCCTGTGACGATCCAGCAATATAACCAACTGGAGAATAGAATGGAATTCGATGATGTGATTGACATGCTGGGACAGCCGGATCTTATTAATTTCCAAGAAAATACGGAGGATGAAGTGGAATTCATCGATGAAAACACCTTGTACAGCTGGGATGGAGCAGCTCCGGACTCCGGAATAACTTTACGTTTCAGAGACGGGAAACTTTCCAGTAAAGAACAGGTGGGCCTTGAATAAGTATGTGGAATAATATCGCCAAGTCTTTTAGTGAAATTACTCTTATTCTATTCGTTATATTGCTAATCAGCTGTACACCTGGGTTATTCCAAACCCAGAGCTTTACCTATTTCTTACAGAGTTTGGGGTCAGGGATTTATTATTTGTTACAGCCGCAGAAGCTAACCGTTCCATTAAGCAATGGCGAGGAAGTAACTTTCTTTGCAGCGGTTTCCAACGCATATTTAAATTCCATTATCATTATACTTGGCTCCCTAATTTTATCCATTATTGTATCCATTCTATTTACATATGTATTTCACATGCTGGCAGCATCTATTAAAAAAGCGCTATCTGGGGTTTTTTTTATCATCGAAGCCATGCCGGATGTGTTAATCGTTTTATTATCTATCCAGTTTTTTATCTGGATTTTTAAGACTACAGGAATTTCTCTGGGGATTTACGAGTTTGGCGGGAAGACGATATACCTCTTGCCAATACTGGCATTAAGTTCCATTCCAACGATCTACCTGTTTAAATATATGGTGGCAGGAATTGCTGAGGAAAAGACCAAACACTATTATTTATTTTCACAATCAAGAGGCTTCGGGGAAAGCTATATCTTTTTCGTTCATCTATTCAGAAACACACTTTTAACACTCCTTCAATATTACAAAAATATCTTTCTGTACATGATTTCAAGCTTATTAATACTAGAAATTATTTTGCGGTTAAGCGGGATCATGAGCTTTGTCAAAGTGTATGGAATTGGAGACTTCCGAATATTGATGTGGGTGCTTATTATGCTGTATTTACCTCTATATCTATTCAACAGAATAGGGGAATACGCAGTAAACAAATGGACGTTTAGCAAGGAGGTTGATGAGAGTGTTGGGTAAAGTAAACATGAAAATCTGTATAGGCATTCTATTGATCTTGATCCTTGTGTTATTCAGTTTCTTTCCCAATCTAATTCTCTCAAAGAAGCAGGCACCCTCCATTATGCTGGATGACAATGGTGACTTTATCGGGAAGCCGCCCTATTCTCCCGTGGAGTTTCCTCCTTTTGGGACAAATGTTATGGGAGAGTCTTTAGTTTACAACATACTGGCCGGTGCGAAATATACAATTATCTTTGTCCTTATTGTATGCTTGTTCCGTTTTCTCATTTCTTCCGGTTTAGCACTTATATATGCATTTTATATTCATAAGTTTAGAAATCTGGTACAACGTGTTGTAGAGATTACTTATATTATTCCACCTGTTATTATTGTCTTTTTTCTGCTTGCACCAATGCTCTGGTTCTTTCAGGAAGATAGTTTCCGCTTTATGTTTTTGCTGGTGCTTGTATTAATTGGTATTGGCACACCTCCCTTAACGTTATTAATTGGAGATGAGATAAAAGGGGAACTACACAAGGATTATATCAAGATTGCAAAATTACAAGGCGTGAGTAACTTTTATATTTTTAAAAAGCACATATGGAGAAACATAAAACCAAGGATTGGTATTTTCTTTATTCAGAATAATATTCAGCTACTCTTATTATTAATTCATTTGGGAGTACTGGGGATATTCATTGGAGGTAGTAGGAAAATAGATATTACCGAAGAAAGGAGTGCTTTTTTTTCCATCACCAATGAATGGGGTGGATTAATTGGTTCTTCCTATCAGGAATTTTTACATCATCCATGGATTGTAATGTCTCCTCTGTTTTCATTTATGATATTGATTATTTTACTAAAAATCGTACTGGCAGGAATAGAAGAGTCGACCAAATTAAAATAGTTACATATTTCGAATATTAGCTTTTGTGTTAAAATTAATAGAACAGTTCGTGTAAGAAGGTATATAATTAGACTACAAATAGTCACTGTTCATGAAACGGGATAGGTTGTTTCAGGATATATGTTAACGTTTAGGAATGGCAGTGGTTTTAGATATAGCTTAAAAGGAGGCCGTTAGTTGATGAGCTGAGGGGTTAAAATCACGCTTTGGACTCTTGTTGGTGTTTTTATTATTTTCTCTATTGTCAGCATTGCAACCTTCTATGCTTTCGAGTTCCGTTGAGTAAGCGGGCGTGTTTATTTAATATCGTTTATTTTTCCAATTTTGGAATTTTTGAAGGGAGAAAAAATATGTACATAAAAACAGAAAGATTAATTATACGTCATTTTGAATTAGATGATTGGGAAGGAGTATATGAGTATGCTTCCCAAAAGAGTGTAATGAAATATATGCCAGAAGGTGTATTAACAAAAGAAGAAACAAAGAAGTTCATCCAAAAAAATATTGATGATTCAGCTGAAAAATTCCCAGTAATACTAGCTGATGGAGATATTTTAATTGGACATTTAGAATTTTTTAAATATTTCGGTGATCATTCTTATGAAATAGGGTGGGTATTTAACCCTAAATATTATAATAAAGGTTACGCTTCCGAAGCTGCATCTGCGATAATAAAATATGGTTTTGAAGACTTAAAGTTACATAGAATTGTTGCTACATGTCAGCCAGAAAACATTCCTTCGTACCGTGTTATGGAAAAGATCGGCATGAGAAGAGAAGGTTATTTTAAAAAATGCATCCCTCATGGTGATCAATGGTGGGATGAATATTCCTATGCTATTTTAGAGGAAGAATGGGATAACTAAATAGTTTCTGCTACATTGTCAGTTACCTTATTGTGCTTACGGGTGTAATAACGAGCGGTTATAAATAAAGAGAAATTTCAATCGGTGGGGGGTTTTTGTTTTATCCCCCCGATGGTTCGTACCACAAGGGTATGACCTAAAAGCATTTGAACCAATCAGGTCCAACATATTTAATATTCGATAGTGAGAACGAATGCAACTACGAAGAATTAAATTCAATTTTTTGTGAAATGTCAGATTATTTAATAACATAAATTATTATAATCAATTCGTTTAATTGAGAATTATTATCACTTATTGTATATTAGTTAGTAACAATACATAAAGTGAGGAGAATATATAATGAAAATATACTGGACTAAAATAAATAAGATTATTGAAGAAACGCCTGAGGTAAAAACATACCTGCTCGACTGTCCGGACGACTTTACATGGGAAGAAGGTTCCCACACCCACTTCGCACTGGAAGGTTTTAATGCTGGAGATAAACCAAATCGCAGCCTGATTCGCCACATGTCCATCTCCACTTTACCGCACGAAAATTCAATCGGTATCACAACACGTATCAGAGAGCAGTGCTCTGAGTTTAAAACGATTTTAAGAAATCTTAAGGTCGGCAATGAAATTGCAATATTTAAAACGCATTCGAATGTACCACTTAAACGAGAAGACAAAAATGTTTACCTTCTGTCATCAGGTGTCGGTCTAGCAACTTTCAGACCGCTTGTACTTGATTATTTTGAACGTGCTGATAACGTCAATAAAATTCATTCCCTAAACATCGATTCATCAAAAGAATTCTTATTCACTGATATTTTTAAATCCGTACCAGACAAGAAGTTTACATCGCAGTTCGTCGATAACCGTAAAGATTACTATGAAGAAGTGAAAGATCTTGCTGCAGACAAGGATGGGCTCTTCTACGTTGTCGGTAGCGACGAATTCCTCATACAGAACATTGAAATGCTACGTGAGCAGGGCATCAAGCCGGAACAAATTATGCTCGACAAGCATGAACACGAACTGCCTAAGTTTTTATCATTTGATTTGTCAATTTAAGCGAGAAATATATTCTCTTGGTACATACTAAATAGATGTTGCGCTAACGAGTGTTTTTTTGGAATAACGGCATTTAAATTAGTTATTACATTCATGGAATGACACATCGAAAAGTAAAAGCTAAGTATAAATGAATGTTTTTTGAAATGCATCCAAACGGATTAATTGTTGTTGAAAGGGTTAGAAAAAGCAAAATATAATAACGAAATAGATTCAACGGATGTGGCAATAGCATTTACAGTTGTACTGAGGTGGAAAAATATACAAAAGAAGGAAATGTGATTTTATAAGAAGATTGATTATAACCTACTAAGAGTACCACCAAGAAAACGCGAAATTATAAAGGTAAGGAAATTACAATGTTAAAAAGCCCAATTCCTCAGCTTTAATTGAGAAATTGGGCTTTTTTCCCGAAACCCTCTAGCTTTAACTTACTTTCTTGTTACTGTTTCTGAACATACATAATGAAAAAGCAAATCTTCCGTATTTTTTAATGATGATTCATGCGTTCTTTCGAATGCATGAGATGAATCAATTCCAGGTCCAATTAGTCCATGAATAATATCATGACCAGCTCTAATAGCTGCCGAAGCATCGGAGCCATAATACGGGTAAATATCTAATTTATAGCCGATATTATTTTTTTGCGCTAAATCTACTAAATGCTTGCGGAGCCCATAATGGTATGGTCCTGATGCATCCTTCACACAAATAGAAACCGTATATTCGTCAGTGGATTGACCATCTCCCATTGCCCCCATATCTACAGCCAGATATTCTGTTGTTTCTACAGGAATATTTGAATTCCCCCCATAGCCAATTTCCTCATTATTAGAGATGAGAAAATGAGTCGTATAGGGTAGCTCTATGGATTCTTCTTTTAGCCGCTTAATAAGCTGTAGTAAAATACCGACACTCGCCTTATCATCTAAATGACGTGATTTTATAAATCCATTTCCTGTTACCTGTACGCGAGGATCAAAAGAAACAAAGTCTCCAACTTCTATACCTAGTGAGCGTATATCATCAGCATTTTCAACCTTTTCATCAATTCGCACTTCCATATTCTCTTTATCTCGTTTTGCTTCACCCGCATCTTTATATACATGAACCGATGTTTGATGCATTAAAATAGTACCTGTATAATTTTTACCATTGGCTGTATGAATCGTACAGTATTCACCTTCAATTGAATTAAAGTTAAACCCACCGATCAAGTCTAGACGCAATCTCCCATTATTCTTGACTTCTTTCACCATTGCTCCTAGCGTATCGACATGTGCTGTTAGCATACGATGCTCACTATTGTTTTTACCAGGTAAAGTGGCAATTAACCCTCCCTTAAGATTACGTTTTGTCTCTACATTTAATGCTTGAAGAAATTCCTCGACATAGCTGATAACTTGATCGGTATAACCAGATGGACTTGGAATCGATACCAATTTCTCAATAACTCCCTTTGTTTCTGTTACATTTGGATATGTATGCATAATTTTCCCCTCCACGATGGTTTATATATTTTCTTTAGCTATGTTGTCTACGATCCTCTCTGCTGCCCTACGATAATAATTACTCATATTTACGAAAGAAGCAACCAATAATAACTGTGTTAAGTAGTCAGATTTCTCACTATCTAGTGCCACTATATGCTTCGTTACTTCTTCAGACAACAACGACATTTCGTCTTTTAGTTGCCCCATGCTTTCATCGGCCATTTGAACATAACGCTTATATAAGTCCGTTAAATCAAAGCCTTCTTCGGTTATCATTGTGTTTAACGGATCTAAAGTCACCTTTACATCATTTATGGATAAAGCTCCTTTCATTTGATAGATCATGGCAATAAGCATCATATGAACTTTTGAATACTTTTTATTCTCAATAGGGAAAAATAATTTACCCTTCGCATAATTATTGATCATTGTTTTAGTTAGTACTTTTTCATTTTCATCTCGCTTTAAAATACCAAACTTATTTTCAAATAACTGAATAACCTGATCCATATACAAATCCAAGTCTGGGATTTCTTCTAAAGAAAGCTGACTATTTAATTGCATGCCGTCTAAAATGTCTTTATTGTTTTCCATTATTCAACCTCTTTAACGTTTTGTCCTAAACATTTCTATCCTATTATTATACGTGAGAATAAATATGAAGTAAACCTTGACTACATATCAAAATACATATATCATTTAAATATAGTTTTTAAAACTACATCACATTATAAAGGTGTTGGTTACATGTGTATACATATTCGTGAGCCAATTAATGGGCTTACACATTTATTTGGAGCTGTTTTATCCTTCGCTGGATTGCTAGCACTAGTCATAAAAGCAACAGCTACAACAGATTCTTCACTAGCTATTGCAGCTGTAATTGTATTTGGTATTAGTATGACATTGTTATATGCTGCCTCGGCCACCTATCATATGGTGATTGCAAGAGATCAAGTCATCGCATTTTTGCGGCGAATCGACCACTCAATGATATATGTATTAATTGCCGGGACGTATACGCCTTTTTGCCTAATTAGTCTACAGGGGACCTTAGGGTGGGCACTATTTGTGATTGTTAGTACACTAGCAGTACTCGGTGTTGTTTTTAAATTAATATGGTTTCATTCACCTAGATGGCTATCTACTTCATTATATATAGGTATGGGTTGGATTGTTGTATTCTTCAGTTCATCTCTAGCACCAATTATTAATACAAGTGGGATGATATTACTAGTATTAGGTGGTGTTTTTTATACGATTGGTGGCATCATTTACGGGCTTAAACCAAAAATATTATCATTTAAACATATGGGATTTCATGAGATTTTCCACATATTTATTCTAATTGGTAGCCTATTTCATTTTATTTGCGTCTATGGATATGTCTTATAAGGAATTAAAAAACGTGTGGTTTTTATTAAAATGCCCTTTACAAAGGGGGCTTTATATAAACCACACGTTTCTATTATTTAGATTAAAAACAACACCTTCTCAAAAGAACGCTCTCTTTCAACAGGTCCCTTTGAAACATCCTTATTCTTCTAATCCTTCTGAGGATCAGAAGGATTAGATATATCAGATAGAGCTTCTCCAGCTTCATTCTCTAATTGATTATCTACTGCTAAATCTCCTAAAGCAACCATTCCAACAATTTGTCCGTTCTCGACAACTGGCAAGCGACGGATTTGCTGTTGCGCCATAAGCTGCGCAGCTTCATGTGCATCCATTTCTGGTGTACCTTGAACGACTTGTTGTGCTGTCATCACTTGAGAAACCGGAGTTTGGGCAGCTTCTCCCTGTGCTGTAGAACGTAACGTAATATCACGATCAGTAATCATCCCAACTATGCTTCCATGTTGATCTACAACCGGAAGCGATCCAATATTATGTTCGCTCATTAGAGCAGCTGCTTCTTGTATCGATTGTGTATCATTGACTGTATACACATTCGATGTCATAAAATTTCGTAATTGTTGATGCATTAGTATGAACCTCCTTTTTACAGTAGCATTCGTCATTTGGCTTATTTTTATTATAAAATAAAACAAAAATAAACGTGTCACCATGCAGTGACACGAAACATATGCTTACTTCTTAAAGAAAGTAGTAATTAATGGACTTACTTGACCATATATCTTCCCCATTTGCGAGGCAACTTCTGTCATTTTATTAAAATCCAATTGTCCATCTTGATCACGGAATTGGGCAATAATATTTTCTGTTGTAGATGCTTTCTTAGGAGTATTCCTGCCTTGGAGTGGTCTTCCAAACCAATCAGCTTGACGTCTAGGAGGTGCTTGCCTCATTATTGATCTTCTTTGTCTATCAGGAAACATACCTACATCACCTCTTCATTATAGTCTGTTATAGTTTATGTGCTGACATGTTCAGTGATAAGGATATTTATACTAGGATTTATCATCTTCAACAAATTTTTTCTTGTAATGTGCTAATGCTAAAAGCGGGAAAAGGTATTCATAACTGTGATAATGCATGTAAAAGCTACCAGGTAGTGCTTGACCCTTTGGATAGTTTGTCGTCCAATTATTTTGTTTTTCTTGATTAGATAATAAAAAATCCATTCCTCGTTTTATTCCGTTCGTTTTTTTAACCTCAGCAGTAATCAACGTATCAAGCGCCCAAGCTGTTTGTGTCCGTGTGCTTTCCTTTAATGGAATATACGTTTTCTCCTGATCACTTTTACATGATTCCCCCCATCCACCATCTTCATGCTGTATTCGATACAACCAATTAACCGCTCTTCTGATTGAGGCATTCCCTGGATTAATTCCTGCTGCAACTAGTCCTGTTACTGCTGCCCAAGTACCATATATATAGCAAATACCCCACCTTCCATACCAAGAGCCATTCTGCTCTTGATTTTTGATTAACCAATGAACAGCTCGCTTTACTAGCGGATGAGACTGATTCAATTTCGTAAACGTAGCTAGGAATTCTAATGTCCTGCCAGTTAAATCTGCTGTTGAAGGATCAAGTAATAGTAGCTCTGCTCCTTTTATTGGCAACCATGTTAGAAGTAAGCTATCTACATCTTTTTCAAATGCTCCCCACCCACCATCATCATTCTGCATTGCTAAAATCCATTCTACTCCCCTATCCCATATAAAGCGATCCGTATTCTTAGTAAGGACACTTGTTCGTAGAGCTCGTAATGCTGCTGTTGTATCATCATGATCAGGTACTATAGTATTGACGTTGGAAAATCCCCATCCGCCGGGAAGTATATATGGTGTGTGAATTGCCCAATCTCCATAGAACTGTTGTTGTTTAGCACGAATATAATTTGTAGCCTCTTGAATGGTCTTTGAACGCGAAGAAACACCTGCTTCCTGTAAACTATAACTAATGAGTGACGTATTCCAAACAGTGGCAGTTGTAAATTGCATATGCAGTTGATTATCAACGGTGATGATAAAGGATCTTAATCCTTTTATCGCTCGTTTAATAACGGGATGATCCTTCCTGTACCCTCTTGCTATTAAAGCGAAAATCATCAGAAATGTTGAACTAAAATAGGTATTAAATGTTCCATCTGGTTCCACTCGCTGAAGTATATATGTTTCAGCTCTGTTTAACGCTAATTCATGTAATTCATGAGGCAGTCCTATTAATTTTTTTATCCCGCCTTTTAATATAGAAAAAAACGTTTGCCACTCCCGTAAATCTTCTTCCCAATTGGCCTTTCTCTGCATAGTTAGATCCGATAAATTAGGTGATGCAGATGTTGTTAACTGCAACTTTTTATCTGCTACTAGTAATATAGGTATGAAGTGAGCACGAGCGTAGACAGAGAAATCAAAAAGATTAATTGGAAAATAAGCTGGGAGCAATATGCCCTCAATGGGTATCGGTATATGCCTTGGCCAACTATATTGTCCTGTTAAGGCGAGCATTATTTTAGCAAATAATTGAATATTATTCAGTCCACCGTTACTTATTATAAAATGGCGAGCCTTTTGGATATGCTTATCATCTATTGTGTAATAGCCGCTATAAAGTAAAGCATAATAGGCTTCAACTGTAGCTGTAAGATTTCCTGGTCCTTCATCATAAAATAATTTCCATGCACCATTTGCTTGTTGTTTATTTGCAATTCGTTCAGCTAAAGACTTTATCAAATTAGAATCATTGATTTCCAACGTTCGTAATAGAATAATCATATAACTATCAGTTGTTATTCCTGTTTCAAATGGATAAGTCCAAGATCCATCCTGATTTTGCGTTCCTTTCAATTCATCCAATAACTTATTCATCGCTGCTTCCAGTTGTTTATCCATACGATATGTACTCCTTTTTGAAAGCTATTATGGAAAAACATATGCCACTACTACGATGCATATGCCTTAGAGGGAGGTGCTTTATGATAAAATGTATGGTTAAAAAACGAGCAACGAGCAATCGGAAATTAAAAAGACATTTAAAACATATCATTAGACATAGACCTCTGTCTGTTTCTGAATCCGATCTCACCGAATGGGAATTTAACCTCATTCAACAAATCAAAGCAAAAACAAGCAAATTAAATAAGAATAACGTAACAAGAACAAAAGCTTATTACCAATTTTACTGCGTTTATCCGGAAATTCACTGGGCACTCTTAGGTCATCTAGTTTCTAGAAATGGTGGTTGGAATATGACAGACCTTAAAGGAGATTTACTTCCCAGATTAATGACAGAGGCTGAGCGTGAACATTTTTTCTTATTTTTAGAGCGGGGAAACTGGCTCATTTTTCAAGACGTATTCCCACAATGTTTATTATATCAACATAGTCTGATAAATCAGAAGAACTTATTCTACTTACTTCCATACTTGAATGTTTCGGTGTTTATGGAAGCTATTTGGAATGATTTTTGGAAGTTTAGGGATTGTCGAAAATTAGCTATTGCGATGGTCATTAATGAACAGAATTATTTAGAAAATAGAGTCGTTCTAAACAAGCAATTTCAAGAAACCGTATTACACACCATCGAATTTAAACTATACGATGCTTTACGATTCAACCACATTATCTTCCCTAAACTTAGTGAAGTAACTGGTAGGCCTCGGATTATCGGCGAAACACTTTATCAATTCGCTGATCTACATAAACGAATTATGATCGGCATTCGCTTATATGACTTACTTTTTCAACGTAATCCCGTTCTACAAGCTATCTTACAATGGGCAAGTAAGCATCCGCATACGGGTTCGCGGTCTGATTATTGGAAAGATCTATTTCATCCAGTAAATGAATCTGTACCAGGTACCATATACAAACGAAGAACCAAGCATTGCAAGTTAAGAAAGGATGAACCACGTATTTATAGTCCACCATTAAAATTTGCTTGGAAGGATATAGAACATGAGGAGGCAGAAAAAGGGGATTGGTTCAACGACTTTCGAATATTACATTACTTAGATAAAAAAGAAATAGATACAGGTGGGGATATATATGATGATTATTGTAACGACCTCGAAAAAATCGAATTTGCGATTATCGCAAAAAATGCGATCTTCCAAAAGTAAGCGATCTATTCATGCATATATCACTGTAATATTATTCGCCTCACTAATCGGTACTTACTTAGATTTAGTTTGCGTTGAAATGGGGATGTATTCCTTTCCTATACGACTATTTCCAAGACTCTTTTCCATTAATATACTATTTACGCTCATCATTCTCCCAGTAGCTTCCATTTTATTTATCCGTGTTATGCGCCACTTAAAAACCATTCCCCGTACCTTTTTCCTCTTTACATGTAGCTTTCTGATTTGCATGATTGAACAAATAGCTGAACAAGTAGGCTTGTTTGTTCATCATGAGGATTGGAATCACATTTATTCGTTTGTTGGTTACTTCATCTTTTTAGTTGTCATATGGAAGGGATTTAGTTGGTTGTCTAACTAATAAAAGCTTACAAATATAGTGTAGTACTCCTTTCTTAATCATCTGCCATTAGGTAATGTAAAAACTCTATTACACTTTTGCGATTGCTGTTTTTTACTTTTTTATAAGCGTTGCTTACATAATCTCTAATTGTTTTTTCAGATAATTGTAGGGTATTGGCAATTTCTTTATTACTGTAATTTTTATACATTAAATACAATACGTCCATATCTCGCTTACTAACATCTATACCATTACTACATAATTTCTGTTTCAGCTTTTCTTTATTACCAATATTTTTTGGCCCAATTATATCAATCATTTGCTTTGCAATAGCTTCGGAAAAAACAAATTGACTATCGTAAACATTTCTTATGGAATGAACAAGTCCTTCGCCGGTAATAGTACTTACTAAGAACCCTCGTCCTTCTTTATCAATTGCTGTACGAATAACATTCACGTCCACATCTGACATCATAAACATTAAACTTATATGTGAGTAGCTCTCTCTAATTTCCTTTAGCTTAGACTTAATAGATTTCGTAAATTTATTTAACTGTATGAGTGCAATATCAGGTTTAAAATCCTCTAGTTTCTTAAAGATCGTTCGATTATTCGTATTACGTTCAATTTCTAACACTTCGATATCCGGTTCGTTCTCTAATAATAAATGTGTGTTTTGATTTATACCTTCACTCATATTTATGCATACAACTTTAATCATCTGACTTCCCTACTTTTATTTACAGATTGAAAAAATAATCCTGTAGCAATTAAACAACTACAGGATTTAACCATTAAACTTCACGATCTATTAATCTACCCTTTAATGCAATACGCTCTTTTCCATCTATTGTACAGGTGATTAATGTAATTTCCCTTTTATTATCTTTATCCTCAAGAATCTCAACCTTCGTTGCCTCAATAACTTCTGACGAGGTAATCTCATATACATATTTCTTAGTCGCCGTATGAAGAATAGCTTTATCACCTATCGACACTTCTGGCAACTGGCGAAAATGTCGATCACCTCGATATCCACGATGCCCTGCTATTGTAAAGTTTCCCTCACCTGGAGTTTGATTCGGTTTAATCTGAGTTAATGCAATACTCAAATTCGCTTCAGTAGTTTCAGGCAACACCTTTTGTTTTAAGTCGATGGAAGGGATTTCTAATTCAATCACTTGCTTTAATTCTTCTTGTGTGAAGGGCAAATCATCGATTGTAGATAAATCCACTGACTCATCGTCTGATTGCGCTATCAAGGATAACGCGTCTTCAAGAGCATTTACTTCTTTTTGTTGATTCCATTCATAGTATAAAGGAATTGCAACTAAGATGAGTCCGATGAAAATAAACGCTCCCCCAATTATTTTATTTCTATTCATCAATGAACGCATCCCTTTGCTTACCAAAAATTATACTTGTTTACGTCTTCGGAACACGACTATCGTTCCAATCATTATTGACGTAATTCCTAATATCAACAAATACCTAAGCCATTCTTCTCCAGTTTGTGGAAGTTTATTATAGGTTGGCGTAGTATCTTCTGGTTTGTCGGTTCCTGATAGTGTAGCTTGATTTGTAGCAGTTAACCTGACAAGGTCTGATTGACCTTTTTCTATCTTGAATGGAATCGGTGTAGAATCCAATTGATAGCCTATCGGTGCTTTTGTTTCCACAAATTGATAGCTTCCAGGCTTTAAATTATCTACGGTAATTTGACCTTGCGCATCCGTCAGTAGCCCTTGCTTCAACGTCTTACCATTTGCATCTTGAAGCTTGAATTCAGCGTTTGGCAACAGCTTATCGCTATTACTATGATCAACTTTGGTAAGTACAACAGAGCCTGGAATTATTTTATTTTCTACATTTAGTTGAACCAATTTGACATCCGCTTCTGTTTTACTTTTCTCGATTGTAAATGGAATGGATGTGTCATCTAAATAATAGCCAAACGGAGCTTTTGTTTCGACAAACCGATAGTTTCCTGGTTTTAAATCGTCTACAACTAGCTTTCCAGCTTTATTTGTTGTTAAGCCTTCTTGTAGTATATTTCCTTCTGCATCCTCCAATGTAAATTCCGCACCAGATAAAGATATATTACTGTTATCTGCATCTACCTTCGTCAATTCCACCTTACCAGTAATCCATTCATTTTCTGCAGTAATAGATAATGGTTCAGCTTGACTTTTCTTAACTTCAAATTCAATTGGTTTTTGATCTAATTGATAATACGCTGGTGCTTTTGTTTCTACAAATTGATAATGACCTGGTCGTAGATTGTTTATCAGAAGTTTTCCATCTTCATTCGTTGTCATTCCTTTTTTGATGGTATTCCCATCCTTATCTTGTAATTCAAATACAGCATTCTCTAGGAATTTTTCATGGTCATATTTGTCAACTTTCGTTAATTCTACTGAGCCAGGAATGAGTTGATTCGTAACCTGTACCTTTGTAACATGGACAGTATCTTCCGTTTTACTTTTCTCAATGGTAAACGGTATCGGTTTTTGATTTAGCTGATAATGTTCTGGTGCTTTTGTTTCTACAAATTGATAGTTTCCTGGTTGTAAGTTATTAACAACCAACTTTCCATTACCATTCGTTGTTATGTCTTCCTTCATCAGGTTTCCTTCATTATCTAATAAGTTAAACGTTGCACCTTCAAGTACGATTTCCTTATTATCACTATCAACCTTTGTTAATTCTACCTTACCCCTTATTAATTGATTAGGAGCTTCAACTAAAATCGTTGCTGTTTCTCCATCTTTCACCGTAAATGGAATTGGTTGATGGTTACGTTGGTAAAACGTTGGTGCTTTTATTTCCACAAATTGATAGTTACCAGGTTGTAAGTTTCCAACAAATATCTCGCCCGCATCATTCGTTGTTAAAGATGGGTGAACAATCGTTCCATCTGCCTTTTCTAGCTTAAACGTCGCACCTTTTAACACTTTTGCATGATCTTTTTGATCAAATTTAGTTAATTGAACAGAACCTAGTTTTTCATTTTCTGCTGATAAATAAATAGCTTCTGTTTGTTTATCATGAATAGAAAACGGAATAGGTTTTTCACTCAATTTGTACCCATCCGGGGCTTTTTTCTCCATAAACCTGTACTCACCTGATTTAAGCTGATCGATAAAGATGATCCCCTGATCATCTGTTGTTAATTCTGCAATTTCTTCATACGTGTCTCCAACTTTTTCTTGTAATGAAAAAACTGCACCAGCTAATACTTCATTCGTCTCTTTGTCTTTTTTCGTCAGTTCTACTGCACGGATTATCTCGGTGTTCGTAACCGTTAGCTGATTCCCTGTTTTTTCATTGTTTCCTTGCTCAAAAGGCTGATCAATCGTAATAGTTTGTTGCTTATTATCTATCAAATATCCATCTGGGGCCTTTTCCTCTGTTAAAATATAATCTCCATATAGCAATCGATCAAAAGCAACTACGCCGTCTTTTCCAGTCGTTAGCCTATCAATAACTACACCACTATCTTTATCTACGAGAGAAAATACTGCTCCTTGTAATGGCACCCCTGTTGCTTTATCCGTTTTCGTAACGGTCAGGTGTCCAATTTCACCTGTACCATCACCCATCCCAGAGGTACGTCGTACTTGAACCGTTTCACTTGATTCATGCTCAACGATATCAATGTTCTCTCCGTTAAACGATACGTCATTTTTTATTTTAGATCCAGGTTTAGCTAGAATAAGTGATTGATATTCCAAGATATACGCTTCATTGATTTCTTCTGAAAATGTAAGTGTAAAAGAATCAGGATTTTTATGAAGTGTTAACGTATAATCTTTGTCGCGCTCTAATTTATCTTTCTTTGCTACTTTCCCATCCTCACTTATCGTTGTAGCGTACACATCAAATGAGCTTTCCAATAACGATTGGTTCTCACTAGGGTTATCAATAACCGTAGCGTTGGTAACCCGAGACTGTCCAAAATTAATATTTACCTTCCAATCAATAATTTTGCCATTTTGTTTCCCTGTCTTTGTTGTATACTTTCCTCCATGCGGAATGGCAACAGAAGCATGTAGATCCGTCTCTTTTGTTTCACCATTGTATAAAGTTGCTGTATTTTCATAGCTCGCGTCTACAAGATCTAAATCCTTAAGGCTTGTTTTATAGACGATTTTATACGGTGAATGAATTTCCTGATTAAACGAAATTTGAAAACCTGGAGTTCCATCCTTGTCTTTAATCCAACTTATGGAGTAGTCTTCACTTGGTACATGCTCTTCGACTTCCGTTCCATTTTCGCCGCCAGTCAAATTCATCTTATATATGGTAATCGAATCTTTTACTAGCCGCTGATTTCCTTGAATGAAGTCTTTTATAATAGGATTTTCGATTGTTTTTAAATTATAGTTTACTCCAATATTCCAGGTGATTTCTTTATCTACCGCATTATAGGAGCCATACTTAAACCCGTTCGACTGTGTATACTCATCTGGTTTAAATTGCTTGCTTGTCTCTTGCGTTTTTGAGCTTCCGTGTTCATCCGTCCAATTAAATATTGCCTTATTTTCTAAATAATTCTTCCCTTTATCCGCTCTTGCTTCGTAAATAAATTCGGTAGTGTATGTTATGGTATGCGGCGTATTTATTTGATTGTTAAACCGAATTTCAAATTGATTAGCTTCATTTTTAATTAATGTATAGTCTTTTCCTTCAACAAGTTCCTTATTCTCAGTTGTAATTTTAAGCGTTTCCGGTTTTAAGATTAGCCCTTCATTCGTAAATACATCGGTTAAAACCACATCGTTCATTGGGTGCTTATCTTTATTAAATGTAACGGTCCAATCCACGGTTTTATCCTTATAATTTGGTGTTCCGTGACTCTTAAATAAGATTTGTTGGCCGATATTCTGACTACCCTCTGCGTTATGATTGCCAGTTTCTACTTTATTCGTTATTTTTTCATTTTCAAAAACGCGTTCGGACGCTTTTGTTTGATAAGTAATTTTATAGGCAGATGTAACATTTTCATCAAACTGTAGATGAAATCCATTTTTTCCTGCTTCTGTCTTAGCGGTTACTGTATAATTCTCAAAATCTTCACCATTACCTACCTCATTACCATCTTTATCAATAGTGATCTTCTTAACGTCAAAAGAGCTCTCGACAAGGTCTTGACTGGTGTTAAAAAAGTCTTTTAATAGAGCATCCTGCTGTTTAATTGTTTTTTCATTATAGTTGTATTTAATTTCCCATGTAATTATCTGATTTTCTTTATCGTAGGCTATTGATTGTTTTTCTAAAGGACTGCCACGCTTGACATTTACCGTAGCATCTGCAGATTTTGGTTGTTGGTTATCAGAAACCAAACTTGCTTCATTATGAAATGCCTTCTGATCTTCATCTGTAATTTCTGTTTGATATACTAACCGATAAGCAGTATGAATATCCTTATCAAAAACAATGGTAAAATCTTCACCGTTCTCCGTCTTACCTATTGTATACGTATTAGGATTCACTTCTTCTCCCAATGATACTTCCCCATTTAGCTTTGTATCTAGATGATAGAGTTTAATGGAGTCAGCCAATAAGGATTGACCTGCCTGAATAGGGTCTTGTAACAGTGGATTCTTGAGTGACTCTAGACTTTTATTAAAGTCGACTGTCCACTCAATTGTCTCCGCATTATAATCACGATTTGGTATTCCTTTTTTCTCAACAGAAGGTCCAATTGGTAGAAATTCGATTGGGATCGTAACCGATTCTTTACCCTCAATTGGTGTAACGATCACTTCTTTCTCTTCTGTGATAATAATATCTTCACTTAACTCCGTCCAGATCTCGATAGAGCCATTGATGTTTGAAAAGTCTTCAATAAACTTCGTGAACGTAATGGTAGCTGATCCACTCTCATTAACAGAGAAATACCCGATTGTTTCTCCGTTAAAATTCATTTCAGCTTTATCAATACTGTTATATACTTTAAGCTCCTTTGGAACGTCAAAGTGAAATTCATCTCCAGCTTTATATCCATGATTATTTGCAAGTTCCCATGTATAATTGATGGATATAAGCGAATTAATATCTGGTTTTTCAACTGCATTACCGTCAGTATCCTCATAGGATAATTCAGCACTTGTAAGAATGTTTTCCATTATTTCTTTTTTGGCGGTAAGTTTATTCTTTTTCTCTGTACCCTCACTCTGTGCCGTATCTGATTCACTGCTTTTTTCGCTTTTACGTTCTACATGATCATCTTCTTTAGGGAGATTGTCCTCAATGGTAGATTTTTCTTCTTGCTTTTCGTTAGATTCAGTGTCTTTGTGGGGTTTTTCTTCTGCTTCCTCTTCCAATGCTTGCTGATTATCCGTTTCATTGGTCAAGGCAGGGGAATCTTGATGCGCAAGATCTATAATAAATGTCCCACTTGCACGAGGTGCATTCACTATTTCCTCATTGAAGGTTATTGTTATCGTATTATTCGTATCTGTATAATACGATCCAACCTTCTTACCTCCATTTGTTACTTCTCCTTGATAATTCTTTTCCATGTCTACACCAGTAGGCAAGTCATGGATGTAAGCTTTATCTTTTTCTACTTCTAATCCTTCAATAGACCAACTTACTTTCATACTAGAAGCCTTTGTGTCTTGATCCATAATAGGATTACCTGCTTCATCTAAAAGCTCTATCTTCTTTACAATTCCAGTCTCAGCGCCTTGAGCATGACTCTGAATCGGAAATGCTAGACTGCTAGATATAGTTTGCAAAAGAAGCAATAGACTAAAAAGCACATATAGGGATTTTTTCACTACACTATCATCCTTTCTTTTCTCATTAAAATAAAAATAATGGGCATATCGAATCAATTGCCCTTCCGACTTGAAATGGTAACAAAGTAACCTCTACAAAATCTTTACATTTACATAACATTTCCATTATGTAATCGAAACCAAATCATTAAAACTGGGCCTGTAATCCGTTTTTGAAAAGAACAAAAGTGCAAGCACCCGATTAGAAACGTATTAAGAAAAACTGAGCAAAATTCGCTCAGTCCTTATCACTACATGCTCCGATTTACGCTTCCTCTAGTAGCTATTATGGAATAATAGCTACTGCTTGCTTGACCACCACTCCGGCTGCCCACTTCTCTTTCCGTGGGGTTTGTCCTTCAGCTAACTTTTTTAGCAAAACCCGCTCAAAAAAGTGGAT
>NZ_JAWDHA010000050.1:0-31433 GCF_034190895.1 Virgibacillus sp. M23
AATACACAGTCTCTTAGACCAATACGAGCTCTATCAGAGCCAATTAACCGAACTGGACATGGAAATTACAGATCTCATGAAAGACATTCCAGGCGCCCAGGAAATGATGAATATTAAAGGGCTGGGGCCAATCACCATAGCCACCTTTCTCTCTGAGGTCGGAGACCTCAAAAAATATGACCATCCACAACAGCTGGTCAATATGGCAGGTTTGTCGTTACGAGAACATAGTTCAGGGAAGTTCAAGGGACAAACAAGGATAACAAAACGAGGGCGGAAAAAGCTGAGAAAAGCTTTATATCTGGCCGTTAGGCCATTAGTAGCCAGTAACTCGACGTTCAAGACCCTGCACAGATATTACACGACCCGATCCGTCAACCCGTTGAAGAAACAACAGTCATTGATTGCAATGTGCGGCAAATTACTACGTGTACTGTTTGTGATTGGCAGAAAACAATGTGAATTTGAAGGTAGCAAGCTATTACAAGGTTTAACTCAAATGAAAGAATTGCAGGCAGTTTAAGCTATTTCAAAGTAGTTGAAAAAATGCATCTAAGTTTTGGAATGAACAAACACCAATAATGCAGAGTCGGAGATTATTTATTCCATTCGGGCACCAGACCCAGCATAGGAGCTTTTTCCGACCTCCACCTTGTGGATACGCAGGACGAAGGAATGTATGGATTAAAATCCCGTGATACATGGGAGGGTGAGCGACCATAAGCGGTGTGGAGAATGAGGGCATGGTTATATCCCTTTTCAACCAAATGTACACAATTTGGCTGTTAGGATGGATAAAACCCGGTTAGAATATTCTGTACTCTGATTAAACGCTTTATCCATCAATACATTCAATGAAATGGTGCTTGATTAATTCTAAGAAAACAAGAGTATTTTGAAGATAATTAAAGTATATAGAGGGAGGTTATATACGACGATGGAGAAATTATTGAAGCAGGTTAAGCTATTAAGTGAGAAAGAACCAAAAACAATTGAGCAAATGGCATTAAAATTATCAGAAGAGGCTGGAGAAACCTCGCAAGCAGTATTATCTTATTTAAAAGCCAACGGAAGTGAGTATAAACAATTAGGTATTGATGATGTAAAAGAAGAATGTATAGATGTCATTCTTGTATCTTTAGCTTTGTTTTATAAAGTAGCTGAAAGTGAAGATGAATTACAAGAATTTATAACAAGAAAAATAGCCAAATGGCAGAGTAAAATGTAAAGAACAAAGAGATGTATTGAATTAAACCTGTAATCTAAAACAAATAATTCATAAATATTTAAATACTTCTCCAACTAAATGTAGCTTTAGTTAAAGAATAATAAGCTAATTTGCAACCGTGCTTCTATTATTGTTAACCATTATAAGAGCCACATTAGTTAAATACGGAGAAATTAGCAGTAAATAAATCGAAGCTTCTCAATTAACAAGAAGATAGGTGTACAAGGTCATACTATTAAATGGAGGAGTTAGTAAATGATATTAGTGAGTTCTTGTTAGGACTAAAGGTAAGATATACGCATAGTTTAGATCACAAGCTTAGTAAATTAATAGAAGAGAATAAGGCAATACCTGTATGCCCGGAATTGCTTGGTGGTTTCTCAACCCCTAGAGAACCTGCTGAAATAATAGGTGGTAATGGGGAAGATGTATTGGATGGGAAAGCTAAAGTAGTCGAGAAATCAGGTAGAGATGTTACAGAACTATACATAAAAGGAGCCTACTCGACTTTAAAAAAAGCTAAGGCTGTTAATGCAACAGTGGTTGTTCTTAAGGAGTATAGTCCTTCCTGTGGAAATTCCATGATTTATAATGGTGAATTTATGGGGGAGAAAATCACTGGAAATGGAGTTACTACTGCCTTACTAAAAAGAAATGGCTTACGAGTAATCTCAGAAGAACAGCTTGCCGAGTATTATGATGAGATAATATAGCGAATGCTTCTTCAATTAACGAGCGCATAACACCAATAAGGAGTAAAGTGTTCTAAATTGGTATTGTAAATTGCCATGAAGGTAAATTTCTATTATGTTACTGTACAGGAATGCTGATGCCGGAACACATCGAAAACGTTAATTAACAGGTTGTCTCTAAGTAAAACCAAGCAAATTTAGATATCCTGAGGTAGGTGTTTACATTGGAAGAGATAGTTATCATTTGTTCAGGAAGTTCAGGTGGTCATGCAAAGCTAATTATTGATGCTTTAGAAAAAGCTAATAGGAAGATTAAAGGAATAATAGATAACCAGCGGCAACCAGGTGAGAGGATATATGGTTATGAAGTATTAGGTGATGAAGAATATGTAAAGCGAAATAGCATAGATACAGGAATCGTTGGAATAGGTGATAACTGGAAAAGAAAACAAGCTGTAAAAAGAGTTAAAGAAATAAACCCATTTTTTAAGTTTACAGTAGTCATACATCCTTATACCTCTATAGCTAGAGGTGTTACTATAGGTGAAGGAACTGTTGTAATGGCGGGAGCTATTATTAATAGTGACGCTCAGATTGGAGAACATTGTATTGTAAATACTAAAAGTTCAATAGCTCATGATTGTGAGATAGGAGATTATGTATCCATTTCTCCAAGCGCAACCTTAGGGGGTAATGTATTAGTAGGAGTTGGATCAACCGTAGCAATGGGAGCTAATGTTATCCATGCTGTAACAATCGGTCAACATACTGTGATAGGAGCAGGATCGACTGTATTGGATGATATTGAAGATTATAAGGTAGCTTATGGAACTCCTGCTAAAGCTGTTAAGGTAAGAAAAGAATTTGATAAATATCTATAAAAATATCTTTAGCATATAAACAATTCATTTCATCTCTGATATATCGAATAGGCAGTGAACATAAAAAGTTGTTTATCCCTATTACCTTAAGAAAGAGAATATTTACTCATCGCCTCTCTTTTGTAGTAGGTATGTTAAAACAGTGTAAGTAAGCATACATATGCTTCATACTTACACTGTTTTTTAAGCTGTTAGACAAATGGTTTGTTTTTTAGTAATACGAAAAAATAATGCTAAGACAACTGCATTGTTGTTATACACGTGTTGTCGCCTTCAAAGGTGGAAATTTCTGATTCTGTTGTTTTTCCATCATATTCCATTTTAACTTGAAATGTTTTATCTCTTGGTAACCATAAATCAATAAACCCATTTTTTAATGATGTCATGGTTTCATCAACAACCACATTACCTTCTTCATCTTGAATATACACATCAAATTCTTTTTCCACCAACTCTCCTTGACATCCGGTTAGACTATGGTTGGTACAAGGGTGTGTGGTATTAATAAACGGTGCAATGGAAACGAAAAATTCATCTTCTGGAAGATTATAAGTCGTCTCTTTATTACCACTATCCGTAACAATAAGCTCTTCGGAAGTAATGGATGCAGACACATCATCGGTACTACCAACACTATAATTATGTACCATTTCTTTTACATCTTTTCCTTCTTTTTCATTCGAAGCACTGTTATCACAGGCTACTACGATGAAGATAAGTACGAAGCCAATCATTGCAAGAATGCCTTTTTTCATATATCATTCAACTCCTATTTTAATAGTATAAAATGTAATTTGATAGTATTTTACCATATGTAGACAAACGATATGTAATAGATAAGAAAGGCACATATCAATTTGTCCGCCTTTTAAAAACCAGTAAAACCAAACCATCCGGCTAAAAAGGAGGTTAATTTGGTCATCCAATCAAAGAATAGTGCAACTCCCATAAAAATCATAATGTATCCGCCAATTTGTATTAATTTTTGATTGTGTTTTTTAATCCACTTTATTTTACCAACAAAGAATGCCAACAAAAGAAATGGAATGGAGAAACCTGATACATAACTAATCATCATTACCATACCAACATCAGGATTAGTTGCAGCTAATGATAATACGATAGCTAATATGGGACCAGTACACGGTGTCCAGCCTAAAGAGAATGCCATTCCTATAAGATAGGACCCAAAATAACCTCCTGGACGATTTTTGAATGAGATTTTTTTATCCTTCATGAGAAATTTAAAATTAAATATACCTACAATCACTAGTCCAAAGAAAATAATTAAAACGGCACCAATTTGTCTAATGATATCCTGGTATGTCAACAAAAATTCGGATATATATGATGTGGTAAAACCAATCATTATAAAAATACTTGAGAATCCTAGTAAAAACAGAATGGTATGTAAGAGGGCTTTTTTATTTATTTTTTTATTTTCTTCTTTTATTTCACTTACGCTCATCCCAGTAATATATGATAAAAATGCTGGGTAAAGTGGTAATACACAAGGTGAAATAAAAGAGAGAAACCCTGCACCAAAAGCTAGGAATATATTTATTTCGTTCAAAACTACTTATCCCCCTTTTGTTTAGAGACTTATTGCTGAGGAAGTATTTCTTGTAAATATCCATCAAGTTTTTCTAATGTCAACGCACCATTTATTATTCTTTCTATCTTTCCATCAGGGTTTATAAAAAAGCTACTTGGAATAGGTCCTACTTTATATAGATCCATTACTTCTCCTGTTTTATCATGAGGAATCGGAAACGTTAAATCATATTTATCAATAAAACTGTCAACAGCTAATTCTGTATTATCTAAACTAACGGCGATAATTTCAATTCCTTTATCTTTATATTTGGGATAAAGTGCTTGCATGTAAGGCATTTCTTCTTCACAGGGTTTACACCAGGTTCCCCAAAAGTTTAACATGACACCTTTTCCTTCAAAATCACTAAGTTGAATCATTTCTTCTTTATTATTCTTATTTATTTGTTTTAATTTAAAGTCGGGTGCATCATCACCGATCTGATAAACGCTGTTATCTGCTTGTATGTTAGAAATTAATGCAAATACAATAGCACCTATTAATACAGCTAGAATAGCTGTTCGAAAAATGAAGCGATTTCTTTTTTTGTTCTTCTTTTTCTTTTTAGCCTCCTCCAAGCTCATATATACCCTCCCTACAATAATTAATTTCAATCTAAAAGACACGTACTGTTATTCTAAGATAAAAATTTGCAGAAATTATGTAGATGCTTTGTATAGTTTATGAACGAATGTATTTTTTCATATGAAGTGGAACCTCAAGCAGTTGGGGGGCGTTTATCCACCATCGGATTGAAGTAGGTAAGCTGAAGGATCTGCTTGCTTGTGCCCATTAACCTTTTAAAAAATAGTCACTAACCTTATTATCACTAATTATTCAAACCTGGTGTTCAAACTATTGTCACGTAATCTATAAGCTTTGCTTTAAATCACATTTGAAGTGTGATGTAGTTCACTTATGTTAAGTAGTGCAAAATTTAGAATGTAAGTAAGAAAAAACATAAGGGAGGGGTAAGTAATGGAAACGAATAATAAAAATGTTATTGCAAAAGAAAAGGATAATAAAAAGTATTCTCTAAAAGGGACATTATTTTCCTCAATTGTATTTGTTGGAGGAACCATTATAGCTTTTATTCTACTATTATGGGTTTTGTATATGGTGAGAATTTAATAGGGGGGTATTTGTATGAAATTACATCGTGCTGAAGAAATTTGGTTAATTATTGGAATTGGAATTATTGCTCTTTCTATGGTGATAACAGGATATCAGGCATTTGCTCAAGGAATGGCACCGCCAAGTGGAATGGAAACCATTGATCCTCAAAAAGTAGATCAAACTACACCATTTGATAATCCTGGGATATTTGAGATTGGCGAAAACGAATATGAGGTAGTTATGATATTACAAGCCTTTAGTTTTACACCAAATGAAATTGAAGTCCCAGTAGGGTCAACCGTTCATTTTACAATGACTTCTAGAGATGTAGTACATGGCTTTCAAGTGGCTGGTACCAATATTAATGCTATGGTAACTCCTGGACACATACAAAAAATTTCACAAACCTTTGACAAACCAGGTGAATATCTCGTTTTATGTAATGAGTACTGCGGTGTCGGTCACCAAATGATGTCGACAACTATCACCGTTAAATAAAGGGAGGAGAAATAAATGGAGTTAGTTAAAGAAAAACCATTTGGAAAGATGCAACAGGCTCTAGGAGTTAATCCTAAAGATGCACGATTATCATTAACCTATTTTACTGTTTCATTTATTGCGTTATTAATAGGTGGATTTTTAGGTCTTTTTCAAGGATTAAACCGTGCAGGTCTAATGGAATTGCCAACATGGTTTGACTATTATCAAACACTAACAACGCATGGAATCTTATTAGTTCTTGTATTTACCACCACTTTTGTAATTGGGTATTTCTATGCTGGAATTTCCCATACAATGGGAGGATTACTTCCAAAGGTTAGAAAATTTGGTTGGACAGCATTTGGATTATTGGTAATTGGTGTTGTGTTTGTTGCAACTACTGTTGCCATGGGTAATGCATCAGTTATGTATACTTTCTACCCACCAATGCAAGCAACTCCTCTATTTTACATTGGCCTAGTTTTTCTTGTTGTGGGAATTTGGATAGCAGCATTTGGCGTGTTTATCAATGTAGCAAATTGGAGAAGAAATCATAAAGGACAGCATATTCCTTTGTTATCATTCTTTGCAACTGGTGTATTCGTTTTATTAGTCTTGGGAAGTATCGGTGTTACCATAGAAGTGTTAATGTTAATTCCATGGTCACTAGGGTGGACGGAAACCATCAATGTTATGCTTAGTCGTACATTATTTTGGAGTTTCGGCCATACTCTAGTTAATATTTGGTATTTAACTGCGATTTCTGCATGGTATGTCGCTGTACCAAAGATTATTGGTGGAAAACTATTTAGTGATGCTATCACACGTTTAGTAGTTATTTTATTAGTTATACTCAATATTCCTGGAGGATTCCATCATCAAATTGTTGACCCTGGTATTACAGAAGGCTGGAAATTCATCCATGTATTTATGAGTTTATCCATTGGGTTCCCATCTATGATGACTGCATTTGCTATGTTTGCTGTGTTTGAACGTGCAGGTAGAAGAAAAGGTGCTAAGGGTCTATTAGACTGGTTCAAAAAATTACCGTGGGGAGATGTGCGTTTCCTTGCACCATTTATTGCAATGGTTGCATTTATCCCTGCCGGTGCTGGTGGTATTGCACAAACAAATAATCAACTAAATCAAGTAGTTCATAATTCACTTTGGATAGTTGGACACTTCCATTTAACTCTTGGTGTTACGGTAGCATTAACCTTCTTCGGTATTACATATTGGTTAATTCCATATCTATCAAAGAGAAAATTAACACCAAAAATAAACAAACTAGGTATCATTCAAACCATTATCTGGACTATTGGTATGACATTTATGTCAGGAGCAATGCATTTAGTTGGTCTTTTAGGATCGCCTCGAAGAACTTCTTATACAACTTATGGAGATCACGCTACAGCCTTAAGCTGGGATCCTTACTTAATTTTCCTTGCAGTTGGAGGAACCTTCTTAATTGTTGGGGTTGTACTTATGGTTTATATCGTAGTTAATCTTATGTTCTTTGCGCCAAAAGGAAACACAGAATTTCCAATTGGAGAACCAGAAGCAGACGTACTATCAACTCCAAAATGGACGGAAAGATGGGGAACGATCATTATACTACTTATTCTAATAGTAGCCATGGGATATGTTATGCCACTTACAGATATATTAAATGTTCCAGGCTCTCCTCCATTTAGAACTTGGTAGAAAATTAAACATAATTATATGTCGCTTGAGAAAAAGAGATGGGGTGTAACTGAAACGGTTAATTCGAATGATGAACAACTAACTACCCTGTCTCTGGAAATATACATAGACTCCTTGAAAAAGAAGAGCGCTTTTGTTGTACGATATATCGCTGCCTAGCAAAGTAAAGTATATTTCCGAAGCGAGTTAGTTGAACGAATCATCATTTCTAATTGTTTGTCTTTTTCTTTGATTAATACTAATTTCATAGTCTTTTTGATTATTAGAATTTGCAAATAGGACGTGATCAAATGAACCGAAATAGTAATATATTATCACTAGTAATAGTTATCACGTTTGGTTTTATCTTATTCTTAATTGGAACGGATGGCTTTCGAGCATATACGGCTGAAACGGCTAGAACGATGAAGCTGGTGGAAGAGATGCCGAGATTTCCTGAAGTTACCTTAGAAGATAGTAAGGAAAGACTATATGCATTCTCCGAGTTTGAAGATAAATATATAATGATAACTTTTATTTATACTGCATGTACAGATGTTTGTCCTAAATTAGAAATGAATCTTGCTCATGTTTATAATCGAATACCAGAAAAATATATCGGAGAGGATATTGTTTTCTTAAGTATTAGTTTTGATCCGGAGAGAGATACCCCTGCTATACTTGAAAAATATCGCCAATATTTTAATAGTGATGGTAACACTTGGAGAATGGCAAGAATCCCTGATAACCAAGAATTACAAAAGTTATTAACTTCTTTTGGAGTCGTTGTGATACCAGACAATATGGGCAATTTCACTCATAACTCTGCTTTTTATTTAGTGAATCCCCAAGGCAAGCTAGTAGAAGTTATGGATTATCAACAAGTTGATTTAGCAGTTGAAAAAATAACAAGTATATTGAAAACAAATGAGGGGGGATAATGGATGAAACAAGCAATCTATGGATTAGGATTGTATATTTTCATGATGCTCCCACCAGTTATTACTTTATTCGAATCTATAATGGTAGTTCATATGCATATGCAAATGCCTTTGTTGGTTATTATTGGAATGATGTTTACACCATACCTCAAGAAAAAATTTCCCGGATTTTTTGAAGCTTGTAATCAAAATGGTATACCTGGAATAGTACTTTTTTTGATAATTATGAGTTACTGGATGCTCCCACGTGCTATGGATGAGGCCCTTACTTTACCATTAGTAGAGATTTTTAAATTTATAAGCTTACCATTTCTTGCAGGAGTACCACTAAGAGATAGCTGGCAAAAACTTATGAAATTTGAAAAGAATAGTGTGTATATCTTCTTTAGTGTATTATCAGGAATTATGGCTTGGATTTATATTGCTTCCCCTACACAGCTATGCAATAACTATTTAGTAACTGAGCAAAGAGCATTAGGCTGGACATTTTTAATAACCGGATTATGTATTATAATTTATTTTATCCAATCGCTATTTATTGATGATACAGAAGATTACTAAACGAAATAATGTCTTTTTGGAGACAAAGAATAGAAGAAAATCGGTCAAATAGGATTTTCAACTTTAAGAATAGACTGGACTCACTAAATGCTTTATTCGAAAAACAAGGCTTTTCTATAACTGATGCAGAACATGCTATTTTTGACATTAATGGTAAACTTTTGGATGGAATCAAGACGTAATAAAGTGGTCAGTTACAAAAGAAATTTAATTTTCTAACTCTAAACTACTCTTTACACTGCTGCTAAGTAAGTAATCTCTTTTAAGGAAAAATTGAAGTTAGATGAGCAATGGTTAGAAAGCGACTAAAACAACCTAGACGATACTCTATTCGTGTGTGTTTGATCCCATATATAACTGACAGTTAACTCCACTTATCAATACTGAGGTTCACTTTTTTCCCGAAGTGGGGCGTTACTGCCAGTAATGTCTGATTGGTTCAAAGGTCTTCAGGTCATACCCTTGTGGTATGAACAATCAGTGGGGGGATAAAACAAAACCCCCACTGATTGAAGCAAAAAGATCGCTCTCTATATATTAAAATCATGTCCATTAGAAAAGGAACACCTCTCTTGAGATGCACCTTTTATTGAAATAATTCTTCCTTTAACCTATTGGTATCTAGTATCATATTTCCATCACTATCTATTAGAATTAATTGTTTCTTCTTTAATTGGGTGATCGTTCTGCTAACTGTTTCACGACTTGAACCAATCATATTGGCTAAATCTCTATTCGTAAAACGGGTGGTCAATGTCATTGTTTCATTGATATGCTCCATTCCATGTTTTTTTCCAAGGCGAATTAATAGAAGAATAATTTGTTCGTAAGTATTACGTAGGATTTTTTCTTCTAAGCGATTCTGTAAATCCACTATCTTATCTCCAAGCACACGGAAAATCTTGATACTTACCTCTGGATTGTTGATTAAAAAATCCTCAAATAAATGGATGGGGATGTAAAATAATACTGCTTCTTCCATTACTTCAGCATGTGCAGGGTAGTTATCATTACGAAAAAAACCTTGGTGAGGAAACATTTCACCTTCACTTAGAATATTGATAATTTGTTCTTTTCCTTGAATATCAGTTCGATAAATTTTTATTTTACCTTGGTGTATAAAATACACATTAGTGAGAAGGTCATCTTGCATAAAGATATGGACTCCCGATCGGTAGGTTCGATTTTTTGCAATATTTATAATCGGATCAATTTCATAGTCTGTTAAACTTTTGAAAAGGGGGAAACGTTGTAATAATTTTTTAACTGATGCTGGATACATAATTATCATCCTTTCAAATATAGTGCTCCATCTCATAATATTATCACGTACAATTTATAATAAGATGTGAAGAATATCATACTTATCAGATTGTAGTGGAGACTTTGGAGGATAACTATTGAGAAAAAATAGATTACAAGTGACAAACATATGATTGTTAAAGCAAAAGCCAAACTATCACCCAATCCATGGTACTGCCTCTCGAAAGTAGAGTAAATAATCTAATTTCTGGGGATGTTTTGTAAAGTTTGTCACGGAGTATTTAGATGGAACTCTTTCATATCGTTCCTTAGCTAAAAATATAATATGGGTAGTTCCACACTAATAGGGAGAGCCACCGATAAACCAAAGCCCCGCTGATTGAAGTTTCACATTATAACTTCCTTATTATCGTTTTTTTAGAAAAATACTTAAGTTTTGTCCCAATTCTTTTCTTATTTTCTAGTTGGAAATATTCGTATTACGTCATAATTTAGTTATGTGATAAATATCACTAATTGTTTAGTTTTATTGTATTACAATTTTCCTAGACTTAAGAAGGGTGGGGCAGTAATGTTTAATAGAGATTATAATGAAAATCCGTTTATCGTAATATGGGAGCTAACACGTGCTTGTCAGTTACATTGTTTACACTGTCGTGCAGAAGCACAGTATCATAGACACCCATTAGAATTGAATTTTGAGGAAGGAAAGAAATTAATAGATAATATCTATGAAATGGACAATCCTATGCTTGTATTCACTGGCGGAGATCCATTGGAACGTCTAGATGTTTTTGATATTGCAGAATATGCGATTAAAAAAGGTGTCCGTTTATCCATGACACCATCTGCAACACCAAATGTAACCAAAGAAGCAATGAAAAAGGCGAAAGATATTGGACTTGCTAGATGGGCCTTTAGTATCGATGGCCATTGTAAAGAAGTTCATGACCATTTCCGAGGTACGGAAGGATCCTTTGATTTAACAATAAACGCTATTAACGATTTACATGAACTGGATATGCCTTTACAAATTAATACTGTTATTTCTAAATATAATTATGAACATTTGGATGAAATGGCAGAACTAGTAGAAAATTTGAATTGTGTAATGTGGAGTGTGTTTTTCCTTGTTCCTACTGGGCGAGGGAAAGAGTCAGATATGATTTCACCTGCTGAACATGAGAAGGTATTTAGATGGTTATACAAACTCTCAAAGCGTGTTCCTTTTGATATTAAAACAACAGCTGGCCAGCACTATCGGCGTGTGGTTATACAGCAGAAAATGCGTGAACAAAGAGGTATGAGTGATAAAGAACATATCTTTTACGAAGATGCTATCATCGCAGGAAAAACAGGGCAAATTGATGGATTAGGGCGAGCTCCAAAAGGGGTAAATGATGGAAATGGGTTTGTGTTCATTTCTCACACTGGGGATGTATACCCAAGTGGTCTATTACCTATTCGAGCAGGTAATGTACGACACACTCCAATATCAGAAATTTATAGAGAATCAGAGGTGTTTAAAAATTTAAGGAACCCTGATAAATATAAAGGAAAATGTGGAATCTGCGAATTTCGCCATGTATGTGGTGGTTCCAGATCCAGAGCATACAATGTAACAGGTGATTATATGGAAAGTGAACCTTATTGTGTATATATCCCAAGAGCAATGCGTAAGAAAGGAAAGAATATTATAGAAAAATAGATAGAAGCTGAGCAGATGGATGCTTAGCTTTTTTTGTAGTCTAAGGAAATGAAGGAAATTATAAAATTAGCCCATGCGGATAAAAATGGCGTGTTGAGCTTTGTCCAGCTCTAGTGCCCAGAAACGAGGCGCCTTCACGAATCGCCCCACGTTAAGTCATCATCGGCTCGAAGCTCACCGTGATTTCTTTATCTCCGTTGACTCGCTCCAGTCGTTCGTTTCTATTCGGGCGCTTACACTTTTGTTCTATGAATAAAATGCAGAAATCAGGGGATAGGAACTGTACGGAGAGGAAGAATTCACAAAAAGGCACTCAAGAGCAAGACTATTGACCAAACAATACACAACACGTTACTGTACTAAATTTGCATTACATTATGAAAAGATGATTTAAATATTAATAAGTTTATGACCATATTTTGACATCTGTCAAAGTGTGACATACTTCACACTATAGTAGAGATTTGAATGTTTTAATAAGTTATAGGCTTCACAAAGTAACTTATTTGGAGGGACAATAATGAAAAAAAAACCATCTCCACTTTGGCAACGAATAAATTATATAAAACCAAAAGAGACTTATTCAAATAATCATAGCCAATTACAAGAAGGGAACCGTGATTGGGAAAATGTATATCGAAAAAGATGGCAGCATGACAAGATAATTCGTTCCACACATGGTGTGAACTGCACGGGATCATGTAGTTGGAATATTTACGTAAAAGATGGGATCGTTACATGGGAAGGCCAGGCCTTAGACTATCCATCGACAGGACCAGATATGCCAGATTTTGAGCCACGCGGATGCCCAAGAGGAGCAAGCTTTTCTTGGTATATTTACAGCCCATTGCGCGTGAAATATCCATATGTCAGGAAGAAATTATTGCTTTTATGGAGAGAAGCTTTAGCTACAAATGACACTCCATTAGAAGCATGGAAAAGTATTGTGGAAGATAAGGAAAAAGCAAAGTCTTATAAACAGGCTAGGGGGAAGGGAGGATTAGTTAGAGCTGATTGGGAAGAAGTAACTAAGCTTATAGCGGCTTCAACACTTTATACAATCGTCAAATATGGTCCTGACCGTAATGTTGGATTTTCACCAATCCCAGCAATGTCAATGCTAAGCTATGCAGCCGGTAGTCGTTTTATGCATTTGCTTGGCGGACAAATGCTCAGCTTCTATGATTGGTATGCAGACTTACCACCAGCATCTCCGCAAATTTGGGGGGATCAAACCGATGTTCCAGAAAGTTCTGATTGGTTTAATTCCAGTTATATTATGACATGGGGTTCCAATGTTCCGATGACACGTACACCAGATGCTCACTTTTTAGTTGAAGCTCGCTATAAAGGGACAAAAGTTGTTTCAGTTAGTCCAGATTATGCAGAATCAACCAAATTTGCAGATGACTGGCTTTCCATTAGACAAGGAACAGATGGCGCGGCAGCAATGGCAATGGGACATGTTATTTTAAACGAATTTTATAATAAAAATAAAACACCTTATTTTGAAAATTATGCAAAACAGTACACAGATTTTCCGTTTTCAGTTCGATTAAAACAAGTAAATGGTAAGTTTATAGCAGACCGATTTCTAAATGCCGAAGATCTTGGCCTAGCATCCGAGAATAATCAATTTAAGCCAGCAATGTATAACCAAGCTACAAATGGTTTTTCCATCCCTCATGGAACAATGGGTTCTCGCTGGGATAAAAAAGGGACTTGGAATTTAAGACTTATTGACGAAAATACCAATGAAAAGATTGAACCTGTTTTAAGCTTCTTTGATATGGAAGACGAAGTAATTCATGTAGACATGCCGTATTTCGATGCAGAGGAGAAAAAAGTACTACCTCGTGCTATACCTGTGAAGAAAGTAGAACTAAACGGAGAAGTAGTATATGTTGCCACTGTTTATGATTTAATGCTTGGTAATTACGGAATTGATCGTGGTCTTGGTGGAGAAACTGCAAGTTCTTATAACGAGATTGCACCATTTTCACCAGCATGGCAGGAGGAAATAACAGGTGTGGATCGTAATCTAATCATTAAAGTTGCTCGTGAATTTGCACAGAATGCCATTGATACAAAAGGTCGTTCCATGATTATTATGGGGGCCGGAATTAACCACTGGTACAATTCTGATACGATTTATCGTGCAATTATAAATCTTGTACTTATGATCGGCGCACAAGGTGTAAATGGTGGTGGCTGGGCTCACTATGTTGGTCAGGAAAAACTCCGTCCCGTCGAAGGGTGGACTACGATTCAATCCGCCAAAGACTGGGGAGGGCCGGCAAAATTGCAAAATGGTACTTCCTTTTTCTACTTTGCAACAGGTCAATGGCGTTATGAAGAAACACCTATTTCGGAACTTGCTGCTGCAACTATAGACAAAGCTAGATATGATCACCCTGGTGATTACAATGTTTTAGCAGCCCGTTTAGGGTGGTTACCATCATATCCGACGTTTAATAAAAACGGTATTGATTTATATAATGAAGCAGTTGCAAATGGAAATGAAACTACAGAAGAAATCGGAAACTTCGTTGCCAAACAATTAAAAGAGAAGAAATTACAATTTGCAATTGAGGACCCTGATAATTCGGTTAATTTCCCAAGGAATTTGTTTGTTTGGCGCGCGAACCTAATTTCAAGTTCTGGAAAAGGACATGAATATTTCTTAAAACATTTATTAGGTGCATCAAATGGGCTCTTGAACTCTGATGAAGATAGTATTCGACCAAAAGAAATTAAATGGCGAGATGAAGCACCTGAAGGGAAGGTAGATCTATTAATTAATCTAGATTTTCGTATGGCTGGAACAGCTCTATACTCTGATGTTATCCTTCCTGCATCAACATGGTATGAAAAGTATGATTTATCAAGCACGGATATGCATCCATTTGTACATCCGTTTAGTTCAGCTATCACATCACCATGGGAAGCAAAATCTGACTGGGACATTTTCAAAGTTTTAGCAAAAGGCGTTTCCGATATAGCTCAAGAAATCGGTATGGGCACAATCAAGGAAATAGTTGCGACACCAATAAATCATGACACGCCTGGAGAGATGGCACAGCCACTTGGCAAAATTGAAGACTGGTCAAAAGGGGAATGTGAACCAATTCCAGGTAAAACTATGCCACAAATTCATGTTGTCGAACGTGATTTCAAACAAATTTATAATAAAATGACAGCACTTGGTTCAAATATTGCTACTAAAGCATATGGAACCAAAGGTATCAATTGGATGATGAAAGATGAATATGAACAGGCGAAACGAACGTTTGGCACGGTAGATAACGGAAGTATTGCCGATGGATGTCCAGATATCACTAGTGCAAGAGATGCGTGTGATGCAATCTTAATGCTTTCTTCTACGACAAATGGAAAAGTTGCCGTAAAAGCGTGGGAAGCATTAGAAAAGACAACGAACTTAGAGTTAAAGGATTTAGCTACTGAAAGAGAAGAAGAGTTATTTACATTTGATAATATTATCACCCAACCGAAAACAGTTCTTACTTCACCAGCATTTAGTGGCTCAGAAAAAGGTGGAAGAAGATATTCACCATTTACAACCAATGTTGAACGATTGATTCCATTTCGAACAATTACAGGACGCCAATCTTACTTTTTGGATCATGAAATAATTAAGGAATTTGGGGAGTCATTTGCCATATTCAAACCAATTTTAAATCAAAAGCCATTTAGTTCTAAACGCCCAGATGTCGAAGGAAAAGAAATTACATTAAATTACTTAACGCCACATAATAAATGGTCAATTCATAGTATGTACTTTGATTCACAGCCGATGCTGACGTTGTTTCGCGGTGGACCAACAGTCTGGCTTAATAAAGATGATGCTGCTGAGATTGATGTAAAAGATAATGATTGGATTGAATGTTTCAATCGTAATGGCGTAGTTGTAGCAAGAGCGGTTGTTTCACACCGTATTCCTAGAACCATGGCATTTATGCATCATGCACAAGATCGTCATATTCATACACCTGGTACGAAACTAACGAAAAATCGTGGAGGTACGCATAACAGCCCAACAAAAATTCATGTGAAACCAACACATATGATTGGTGGATATGCACAATTAAGTTATGGATTTAATTATTATGGACCTACCGGAAACCAGCGTGACTTAAACGTGGTTATTAGAAAAATGAAGGAGGTTGATTGGCTTGAAGATTAAAGCACAGGTGGGAATGGTGATGAACCTGGATAAATGTATTGGCTGTCATACTTGCAGTGTAACCTGTAAAAATACATGGACAAACCGTCCGGGTGCAGAATATATGTATTTTAATAATGTTGAAACAAAACCTGGTATCGGCTATCCAAAACAATGGGAATCCCAGGAAAAATATAAAGGTGGTTGGGAACTTCAAGATGGGGAGTTACGGTTAAAATCCGGATCGAAAACAAACCGCCTCTTAAATCTATTCTATAATCCTAATCAACCAGAGATGGATGATTACTATGAACCGTGGAACTATGATTATGAGACGTTAACCAATAGCAAAGAAAGAAAACATCAACCGATTGCTAGAGCTAAATCTGCTATAACTGGAGAATTTATGGATTTAGAATGGGGGCCAAACTGGGAAGATGACTTAGCTGGTGGTCATATTACAGGTCTCCGTGATCCGAACGTTATACAAATGGAAGAATCCATCAAAACAGAGTTTGAAGATGTGTTTATGATGTATCTTCCACGTATCTGTGAACATTGTATCAATGCACCCTGTGTTTCCTCTTGCCCATCTGGTGCAATGTATAAACGAGATGAAGATGGTATTGTACTAGTTGATCAAAATGCATGCCGTGCATGGAGATACTGTACTACCTCATGCCCGTATAAAAAAGTCTACTTTAACTGGAAAACGAACAAAGCTGAAAAATGTACCATGTGTTTCCCAAGAATCGAAAACGGGCAGCCAACGATTTGTTCAGAAACCTGTGTGGGACGTATCCGTTATATTGGAATTATGTTATATGATGCTGATCGCGTATTGGAAGCCGCATCGGTAGAAGATGAGAAAGACTTGTATCATGCACAACTTGGTATTTTTCTAGATCCAAATAATCCGGAAGTTATTAAACAGGCAAAAAAAGATGGTATACCAATGGATTGGATTGAAGCTGCTCAAGCATCACCATTGTACAAAATGATTATTGATTGGAAGATTGCTTTACCTTTACATCCAGAATATCGAACCATGCCAATGGTTTGGTATATTCCGCCACTTAGCCCAATCATGAATATGATTGAAGGAAAAGGGAGTAATGCGGAAACAGCAGATATTTTCCCGGCGATTGATGAAATGCGAATTCCTATTGAATATCTTGCAAACTTACTAACTGCTGGGGATACTGGTCATATTCGTAAAGTGCTTAAGAAAATGGCTGTTATGCGAAGCTATATGCGTACAGAGCAAACTGGAAAGGACTTTGATCGTGATATAATTACTGATTTAGGGTTAACCGAAAAAGCGATTAAAGAAATGTACCGATTATTAGCAATTGCGAAATATCAAGATAGGTTTGTTATCCCACACAGTCACAAAGAAGAAGTAGCAGATTTATATGAAGAACAAGGTGCTTGTGGACTTGACTTTACGGGTGGACCAGGAAGCTGTGGAGTACTTTCTTAATAGTTTCAAATGGCAATGTAGTTCTTAATATCCCCTGATGATTATTAGTTTCACAAAGATTTGACTAAAAGAACCCTGACCAGCATCTAGTATTTAACTGGCAGTTGAATTCTCTTGAGTTTCACTTCGTAGGATTGGAGTGAGGGTCTTACTGCCAGTTACTTACTAAATAAAATTCAATGTACGTGTATATATGGAACAGATTTCCTTGGAATGGAATAAAAGTTGAGACGTCGTGTAGTAGAAATCAACTATATTGTAATATTTATATACAGATTGTTCGAATTTCAACAAAGCTCTTAAAATGGACCAAACAATAAAGAAATAAAGTTATGAAGTACTACCCCAGCGAAGGAAGGTCTCGGTTTCCGTAATGCACATGGTAAAAAGGAACAAAAGCTATATACGTCCACGTCTTTGAACTGCGCGGTTACTCGTCCAACAGAAAGAGTTGTGGTATTCCATCCCGCAGTCAATATTCTGTTGGCACTGAGCTCACCAGCCGTTCAGAGTCAAAGTAACAATCTTTACAAAAAAGAGTGTTATAAATTAGATAATAGGAAATCGGTTTGGTAAGGTGGTTTTACCAATCTTGATTTCAGTAAGAGGAGATACGGATAATGAATCAAAACATTTATCAAATGGTTTCGTTTCTTTTAAATTACCCAAATAAAGAAATGGTAAGTATACTACCAGAGCTCCAATTGGAATTAGAAGAAATAGAAAATCCTGTAATAAAAGAAAATATCCATAGATTCATTAGTTTATCTTTAAACATGTCTTTGGATGATTGGATCAGTCACTATATCGAACATTTTGACTTTGGAAAATTAACAAATTTATATGTAACATATTTAAAATTAGGAGAGCAGAGAGAACGTGGTTTGGAATTACTTAAACTGAAAAAATACTACGAAGCACATGGATTTAATGTTACAGAAAAAGAGTTACCTGATTACTTACCTCTGATTCTTGAGTTTTGCGGAAATGTTCCTGTAGAAACGAGTAATGAATTGTTATCCATGCATGGAAAGGCTATTGGTGAAATCCAAAATAAATTGAGAGAAAGTGGCAATTACTATCTTTTATTATTTGAGGCTCTTTTTCTCCACATGTCTGATAACGGATTAATTCTTACTGCTACAGAATAAAGTTTAGGAGGAAAATAAAATGGAGTTATTATTATGGGGGATATTACCTTACATTGTATTAACCATTTTTATTGGTGGTCATATTTATCGATATCAAAAAGATCAATTTGGCTGGACTACGAAATCGAGTGAATTTCTTGAGAAAAAAAGATTAAGAGTTGGATCTCTTCTTTTTCACTGGGGAATAATATTCGTGTTTGGTGGCCATATTTTTGGATTAATTATACCAATAGGGCTTTATAATGCACTAGGGATTACTGAGCATATGTACCATACTGTTGCTATCATATTAGGATTGCCAGCAGGTATCGCCGCATTTATCGGTATAGTCTTATTAACCTATCGAAGAATAAGCATCAAACGTATGAAGGCTACAACCTCTCCAAGTGACTGGGTCAGCTTGATTTTCATTCTATTGGCAATAATAACTGGATTAATTGCCACTTCATTCAATGTTGATTCACATGGATTTGATTATCGAACAACGATTGCACCTTGGCTTCGCGGCTTGTTTATATTTAATATACAGCCGGAGTTAATGGCCTCTGTACCTATCTGGTTTAAGATTCATATTTACTGTACCTTTGCGTTATATGTTGTTTGGCCATTTACCCGTTTGGTGCATGCGTTTAGTTTTCCAATTCGCTATTTAAGCAGAAATTATGTTATTTATAAGAGAAGGGTTCCTAGAAAGGCAACGGAAGAGAGTGGTTTTTAATAATACTCTATATTCTCTCTTTAGAGATTAAAAAGGAGATTCAGAATGAGTAAATGGTTTTATATGAATCTTGTACTTTTACTGATGGCTATTTGGCAGGTAGTTAAGCCTTTTTCGTTTCCGATCTTTTCATTACCAATTTTATTTGGTCTCATTGGATTTTTGTTATTCCTATTTAATTGGACCAGAAATGCAGTGTTTTCAACCATTCGTAATGTTCCAGAACGGAAAACAAAAATTAAATTGGCTAATCTTTCAAAGAAGGTAATGCCGTATCACCGTTGGATTGGAACTGCTGCACTGGTTTTTATACTATTACATGCAGTATTTGTTCTTCATTGGTATAGTTTCTCTTTTCAAAATATGAAAATGCTAGCAGGATTGTTAGCATTCGTAAATTTAATTTTGATGGTACTTACTGGATGGTGGAGACTTGTCAAACCAACAGGGCGAATGCGTCAGATTCATTTACGATTAGGGATTTCCTTATTTTTTATCATTTCTTTACATTTACTTTTGTAATTTAAATACAGGAATAAAGGGTGTGTATTTCATGTTTAGTAACTTAGAAAGAACGGAGGATCAGCCAAATAAATCCCTTACTTTAATGGAGGAAATTAGAAAACAAATTATTAATGAAAATAACCCTGATATAAAAGAAACTATCGAGGAAATCGAAGCTCGTTTAATCTCTAGTAAAGAGATTTCCTTGAACGAACAATTTCTTATGTTAAGTACAGTGGCAAAGTACTACCATAAAACAAATAATTACGATAAAGCGGGTAAATATAGTCGTCACGCCTTGCAGCTATCCAAAAAGATGTCAGTAGACTTTATGCAAGTGATTATCGAGACCTATTTAGACTATGCAACACTGGAAAGAGAGTATGGACAACGCTCAACTGCTAGAATGGAATTAGCAAAATTAATGGCATTTCTAGATTCCAATGATTATCAGGATGGCTATGTATATGGCGTTATATTCAGCAACTTAGGAAAAATATCTCTTGATGAAGAAAACATGGAAAGTAGTATTACACAGCTTGAAAAAGCATTAACTTATTTTAAACAAGCAGTTCCAATGACACATCCAATTATCTCATCAACTATCCACACCCTTTCTGATGTATATATTCAAGTTGAACATTATCATAAAGCAATCGAACTATATCAAGAATTATTAAAAACCTATGAAACATTACAGGATAAACCCGCTTTAGCAAAAATATGGTTACGGTTAGGTGAAATACATTTTTATATTGATTTAAAAGAAGCCCGAAAAATGATTACAAAATCTATAAAATTAATGGATGAAATGGATGCTATGAACCATTTAGATACTACAAAAGCACTCTTGATGTTAGCTGAAATAGATGAAAATATGGGGAATTTTCCTCGAGCAATTAATTATTATAAAAAGGGTTTAAAGCAGTTAACAAGTTTCTATAAGGAGAATAATTTTTTAGTTGTTTATGTTTATTCCAAGATCGGAACCATCTCTATAAAAGTATTTAAATTAAATCAAGCAAAGAAATACCTAGAAAAGGGATTAGAATTATCCAAGCATTTTCCAAAAATCAGAATGCAATTTCTCTATGCACTAGGGAAATTATATTCTAATGAAAAAGTATATGATAATGCGTTGATCGTGTTTCAGGAATTTTTGCAACGTTTAGAAGAGGATGGACGAAAAAAATCTCTAGCTTATGGCAATACATTACAAGCTATTGCCTTTAATTATTTGGAGCAGGAAATGATAGAAGAGGCATATGACCATTATAAAGAGGCATTATCAATCTATGAACATCTAGAAAATTGCATGGAAGAAAAGGGACTCACTTCTATTCGATTGGCGTATTGCTTTGAAAGTATAAAAAATAAAGATATCATACAAGCAGAGCATTATTACGAAATGGGTTTTAAATTAATTGAAAAGGCACGAAATCAGGTGCTTCTAGAAGAAGCATTTACAGGTATTATTGAATTTTTCAAGAGAAATAAGAATGTGAAAAAGAGAAGAATATATGAAGATAAATTAGTTAAAATGCAGACTACAAAAGTATAATTCTGAATAACTCTGTTGGTATTTTTTATATTCCTATGATATTCGTAACAGATATCTATATAATATAGAAAGTATATTGTATTTAAGGAAAGTAAAAGGAGAGATGATCCGCATGTCATTATTAACAGATAAATTTGGTCGGCCGATGAAGGATCTTCGCATCTCTGTTATTGATCGTTGTAACTTTAGATGTACGTACTGTATGCCAAAAGAGATCTTTGGAAGAGATTTTGCATTTATGCCAAAAGAACAGCTATTAAGCTTTGAGGAAATCGAGCGATTAGCTAGAAATTTTATAGCTTTAGGTGTCCAAAAAATTAGATTGACTGGAGGTGAACCACTTCTAAGAAGAGATTTGCCTTTATTAATTAAGAAATTAACAGCCATAAAAGGATTAGAAGATATTGGGCTTACAACGAATGGTTCGCTTCTTGCTCTTATGGCTCAAAAATTAAAAGATGCTGGGCTTAAGCGTGTAAATGTTAGCTTGGATGCGTTGAATAGTGAATTATTCAAATCCATTAATGATAGTGGAGTCGGACCAGAACGTGTTTTAATGGGAATCCAAAAGGCTAAAGAAGTTGGGCTTGAAGTAAAAGTGAATATGGTTGTAAAAAAAGAAATGAATGAACAGGAAATTATTCCGATGGCAAAGTATTTTCGGGAACAAGGAATTACGTTACGGTATATTGAATTTATGGATGTCGGACAATCTAATAGCTGGGATTTTAGTAAAGTTATAACAAAAAAGGAAATTTTCGAGAAGCTTTCTAAGCATTTTGAATTAGTGGCCGTTGACCCTGCATATTTAGGAGAAGTTGCTAAACGTTACCGCTATAAAGGATCGGGTAGCGAGGTTGGTTTCATCACTTCCGTATCTGCATCGTTTTGCTCAACTTGTACTAGAGCAAGAATTGCTGCAGACGGGAAAATGTACACCTGTCTATTCGCTTCAAATGGGTTTGATTTTAGAGAGTTATTACGTTCCGATAAAAGCGATGAAGAAATACAATCAGCGATAATGAACATTTGGGGAAATCGTATCGATCGTTATTCGGATGAACGGACTGAAGAATCGACAAAAAACAAGAAAAAAATTGAAATGTCTTATATTGGCGGATAGGGGGAAAAGGTTATGTTTGATAGATATTCTCGTCAAATACTTTTCAAACCAATAGGAGAAAATGGTCAGCAAAATATCGTATTGAAACATGTGTTAATTATTGGCTGTGGTGCACTAGGCTCTGGCAATGCAGAAAACCTAGTACGTGCAGGGATAGGAAAACTAACCCTGATTGATCGTGATTATGTTGAGTTAAGTAATTTACAAAGACAACAATTATATACAGAGAAAAATGTACATGACCAAATTCCAAAGGCACTTGCAGCAAAAACCCGCTTACAAGAAATCAATTCAGAAGTTGAAATTGAGTCTTTTGTCTTAGATGCTACTTCTAATACTCTATATCCAATTATAAAGGATATAGACTTGGTTATTGATGCAACAGATAATTTTGAGACAAGATTTATGTTAAATGATTTAATGCAAAAGCAAGGTATACCATGGATTTTCGGTTCTTGTGTAGGGAGTACTGGAATGAGTTATACGATCTTTCCAGGTAAAACTCCGTGTTTACAATGTTTGCTGGGTACTATACCGGTATCAGGTGCAACTTGTGACTCTGTAGGAATCATCTCACCAGCCGTACAGATGGTTGTTGCACATCAAACTACGGAAGCTTTAAAAATACTAGTAGAAGATACAAAAGCACTTCGTACTAAATTGATAACCTTTGATCTATGGAATAATCATTACCATCTAATAAATGTTAATCGAGCCAAGAAAACAGATTGTCCAACATGCGGGAAAACCCCGAGTTACCCAAATTTAAACGATGAATCTAGTACTAAAACAGAAGTCCTTTGTGGAAGGAATACCGTACAAATCCGAACATCTAAAAAACTAAATTTAGATATATTGGCAAGTCGTCTACAAAAAATTGCCCCAGTAAAACATAATGACTTTTTATTATCAATAGAATATGAATCCTATCGTCTCGTATTCTTCCGTGATGGTCGAACGTTAGTTCATGGTACAGATTCCGTGGAAAAGGCGAAAACAATCTATAATCAATTGGCAGGATGAGGGGATGTTATGGTAGACAGACAAAAACTAACTTAAGCTATTGAAGCCAATTTGAAAAGTAATTCGAGGATCCCTACCACTTGTGATGCTGTTTCATGTTGAAAGTAGTAAAATAATAAATAATTCAAGGGAAAAATCACATGCAATTAAAGCGGAAACTCTATAAAGGGGATACTATTTCTTTCACGAATATATGATTATGAGAAATGAATGGAAGCTTCAGTCATCTTATTAGAAGATAAAGAAGGAACGACAATGGAGGACTTTATGGCATCCTGCTAAAAAGCTTAGAAGGAGTCGAAAGAAACATGGCTGAGTCATTATATGAAATTGTAGAAGAACCGATTCAAGTAGAATCACTTATAAAAAAAGTAGAAAGAAGAGAATCTGGTGCTATTACGACCTTTATTGGTACGGTAAGAGAATGGACTAAAGGGAAAAGAACAATTTATCTACAATACCAAGCGTATATTCCCATGGCTGTGAAAATGCTTGCTAAGATCGGTGATGAAATAGGGGATAAGTGGCCAGATACAATGGTGGCCATTACTCACCGAATCGGACATTTGGACATTTCAGATATTGCCGTGGTTATTGCAGTTTCCTCCCCACATCGTAAAGCAGCCTATGAAGCAAATGAGTATGCAATAGAACGAATTAAACAGATTGTACCTATTTGGAAAAGGGAACATTGGGAACATGGAGAAACATGGATTGGTAATCAATTAGAAACGATTTCCTATCCGAATGGAAAACCAAATGTAGAGGATGTGAAAAATGATTAAGGTCTTGTTGTTTGCACATTTACAAGAAAAACTAGGGAAAGATCAACTGGATATAGAGACAAATCAAATTAAAATTAGCGAGTTAAAACATAAATTGAAAGACCAATATTATTTAAATGAATTAGACGGGGTTATGACTGCAATTAATGAGGAGTATGCTACGGACGAGGATGTCGTAAAATCCGGTGATACAGTAGCATTTATTCCTCCTGTCAGTGGTGGTTGATATTCATCAGATTTATTCAATTTATTGGCTTTAAAATAGTGAAAAAAGAGGAAAGGGCCTTGCTTTATTAGAACAAGTAGATAATGTAAAAGCAGTACTAATCTCTTTTCTTGAAAAAAAGATAATATTTCTTATTCTGCACCGTTTGGAAATAGTGTATTCTTTAAATGGATTTTGTAATCAAATGAAAACTCTGCTAAGGAATTTTACTGATATCGTAGTTGATAAAAAACAGACATAACATGTTAGATTGATTTAGGATCATTATATTAGTTGGAAAATAGCTCAGGAGGACCGTTAATTGATAGTATAACGGGAAACAATATTTTAATTACTTGGACAGCAGCTATTATCGCTACTATGTTAATAGTTTTTTGTAAAATCCAACAGTTACTGGTAATTTTACTTTGAACCAATCAGACATCTACTGGCAGTCGATCTCTAAGCTATTCCAGAGAGCAACTGCTCAGAAAGGAATATTGCACGTCAAATGATGTAATATTTCTTCGCCTATTAGACATGTTCTCTTTTTATTCGATGGAATGTCCTTGGAAAAGGCTCTCAAGGACATTCCATCAAAAAATATATGAAGTTAAGTCTCAGCACGCTATTATGTAATTTTAGGTTACGGCAGCGCCCCTATTAAAAAGGCTTTAAAATCATTAATGCAATAATAATAATAAAAATAATATTTTCAACATGTTCTACATGGAATAATTTCTTGGATAATTGATAGTATTCTTTGGGGATTTTCTCTCCAGTATACGCACTTAATAATTTCTTAATGGGAACAGATCTCGGTTTTAAAAGATACGGTCCAAATGCTAGTGCAATTAAAAATAGGATAAGACTAGTAATATACCATCCTTGTGTAAACCAATAATTATGAAGGAAACCCATCCCTATTCCCGTAAGAAGAAGTAGACTCCCTCCTATCATTGTTAAGATATGTAATAAATTTCGAATCTTAAAAGCATGCCGTAATTCTGTCATATTACTAGGCTTGGAATGAGTAACAACAAACGTCATAACCAAACCTGGTCCCATACCAATAATGGCAGAAAATATATGAATGAATAAGAGAAATTTATATAATGTCATTCACTGTACCTCCTATCTCCTATTTATTTTACACGATTATTGCATCGATAATGGTGATACTTATCACATATAAGCTAAAATATTAAAATCATAGTGTTATTTATAATTGCTACAGTGATTGTAGTCGTCGGATCATTAATTATTGATGAGTATATTTTTCGATATATATAAAATGTAAAAATTATTAATCATTAGGTGTGAAAATTATAGAATATTAGCAAGTATCTTATGGTAAAATGTAGAAAAAGGGGGATTTATAATGAAAAAAATCATTGCATTATTAACATTATTTATTACCGTTGTAATTATATCAGCTTGCGGTGACGAGGGAGAAAGTGCTGAAAAATTAACAACTGATGATGTTATTAAAGCATTTCAAGATGCAGGTTTAGAAGCTGAGGAGCCTAAAGAAATGACTAAAGATGATTGTGGAATGGCTCCAATGAAAGCTGATGAAGGTGTTAGATTCTTCATTCCTTCTTTAGGTGAAGATTCTGGAGGAAGAATTTTAACGTATAGTGATCAGGCTGATTTAGAAGAAATGAAAGAGTATTATGATTCAATGGGTGAAGAAAGTGCGATGTTATTTTCTTGGACAATGAAAAAGGACAATGTATTGGTACAAATTAATGGTGACCTAGAAGAAGATAAATACAATGAATACAAAGAAGCGTTAAACTCTATTGGTAAGTAAAAATGGCATATGCTCTTAGCTTGTAGAGAAACCCCTGTGTTTTCTACAAGCTTTTTTGTGGGCGGACGAACGCTGAATCCCCCTTGTGAAAACCAAACTGTGGGGCCTCGGATCGCCCGTTTTTGCAGAAGGGATGTTTTTCTGGAACAAGCTCTTTCATCGTGACCATTTTTATTTTAACTGGGCGCTCTTTTTTGGATGAAACATCGGTTGACAGCCTGCAGGAAAGACCCTTTTTGTACCAGCCGAAAAATGAAATCGCTTAATGAGGTTTGATATGTATGTCCTTAACAAACAAAATTACAAAGTATCCATAATCATAGCAGTTTAAAGTTGCTAAACATCTAATTTAAGTAATGCAGGTTTCGGGTCTTTCTAAAACTTTGTATTTTGTTTAAAATAGAAGGGATATGTAAAAGTATAACGAATATATAATTTAAGCAATTCGAATTTAAAAATATAAAAGGAAGTATGCTATGGTTAATTGGGAAGAGAGAAGGCAATTGGTGAAGATTGCCAATCTTTATTATGAAGACAACTGGACACAGGAACAAATTGCTAAGAAACTTACTGTTTCTCGGCCAATCATCTCTAAATCTCTTCAAAAAGCAAAAGATTTAGGAATTGTTGAATTTTATATTAATGATGAAACAGTACAGACAGTTAGTCTTGAAAAAAGACTAGAGTCTGAATACAACTTGAAAGATGCTTTGGTTATTCCATCTGTTGATAAAAAGCCCGAATTGACTTTACATTCGGTTGGTCGATCAGCAGCATATTATTTATCAAAGAATATGAAAGACATTCAAAGTCTTGGAATTTCGTGGGGTCAAACATTAACGTCCCTTGTGAAGGAATATCCATATGAATTAAGAGAAAACATGAAAGTCGTTCCTCTTGAAGGTGGTATGGGAAGAAAAAAGGTAGAAATCCATGCTAATCAATTGGCATATGAATTAGCTAAAAAGATGGGAGGAGAATGTTCCTTTTTATATGCTCCAGCAATTGTTGAATCAGAAGAATTAATGAATCGATTACGAAGCATGGAGGATATAAGTGAAGTAATCGAGGAAGGAAGAAATGTTGATATGGCGGTAATCAGTATAGGGAATCCATATGAACACTCTACCTTGAAAAGTGTCGGTTATCTCGAGGAAGAAGACGTTAAAGAACTTAAGAAATTAGGGGTAGTAGGTGATATGGGATTTAGGTTTTTTGACCAGGATGGAAAGCCTGTTCATCTGCCACGAGATAAAAGAGTAGTAGGTCTATCATTAGACGATTTAAAACAAATTAAACAAGTAGTAGCGGTTGTTGCTGGAAACTATAAAGCTGATAGTTTGTTAGGTATGTTAAAAGGTAATTATATTGATGTACTGATTACTGATGATGAAACAGCAAAAACAATCTTACAAAAATCTGGGTAACAACTCCCTTTACAGAAGAGGGAGGGTTTTAGACTAAAAACCTTGCTATTACTGGGGGTGTAAAGGGTGGTTAAAAAACCTCCCCCAGTGAACCTTAAATACTTATCATAGAACTGAATACTGTTGCTGCTTTTTTGTCTGCTTGATCATCAGAATGACCATAAGTTTTATAAACTTCTTCAGGAGTATTTCCCAATCGCTTAGCTACTGTTATGACTGATGTTTTTTGATTGAGCAATATCGTTGCATGTGTATGCCTTAGACCATGTGGGGTAATACGTTTACGTTTCACCTTTGCTTTTTTGATCATTCTATTTAAAGCGTTATTAAAAGCCATATGACGCCCAGCAGATATAAATAAGTCGCCTCTATAAATCCCTTTTGCGCCCATCCATCAAATTGCGGAAATCCTGTTTCATTGTTAGCGATGATGGTCAAAAAGCTATATGGACAGTTAATGCAAAGTGGAAAAGGGTTGCAGCAATCGGCAAATCGTTAGGATTTGAATGGGGCGGGGATTGGTCTAGCTTTAAGGATTATCCTCATTTACAAATGACTGGTGGTCTTACTTTATCACAACTACAAGCCGGTAAACGTCCAAACTTACAAGTAAAGTAGACGATACAATTACAGCACCAGATCAAAAAGTAGATTCCGAAACAGAAACAAACTGGATAAAGGTTATTGGTGATTGGAAAGGACAGACACTTAGAAATGGTCAATATGGTAAGCCTGTTAAACAATTACAAACGATGCTAGCTAAAAACAACGGTATTGATGAATATTATGGAGACGAGACAGAAGATGCAGTAGAACGTTATCAATCTTATTATGGGTTGAAACGAGATGGATTGGCTGGTAAAGAGGTTTATGGATCCTTAAAAGGGAATAAATCAAATAGTAAGTCTAAACCTAGCCAAGCTAAAGGTACCGTTCATTTGCCTGCATCTGCAAAAACGTGGAGAACGTACAAGCTTAATGTTAAACCGATCAAAAAAAATAGTGATTGGAGTCTTACCCCTGCTAGGTATGGTGGGTTAACTTATAAAATACTAGATAAACCATATCCAGATGTAGTAACTATTAAGACAGGAAGAGGTAAGCGTAATATTTATGTTGGTTCTGGTACTAGTGCTGTGGTTAAGTAAGTCTAGTGATAGTTAGTAGCAAGTATGCGAGAGTGGGCTATATATAAAGTTATGCTGCCAATGTCTGAAATGGACTATTGGCAGCATTTTTTAGATTATTAAACTTTTATACGATTACATCAGAAAGGTTTGCGGTGATAATTAATTTTCCATCATGAATACTTATAGGAATCTCAGTAACTGTTAAATTTCTTTTGTAAGGACCTTCACCAATTGGTTGTTCTTGCGGAATTGAATATATATGTTGCTCTTTAAATGTTTTTGTAATACTCTTCTTTGCCAACCTTTTGATAAATTCACTATCAATTATTTTATTAACAATCCAGTTGTCAAAAGGAATTGGTAAAGACAAAATTTTGGTTAAATTTCCTAGCACATCTAATATTATGTCATCAACCCTTCCTGGAATAATTCTTTTAATTTCTTCCCCAATTTTATCTTCAATTATCTTTCCTAAATCTTCAGGTACACCAAAAGAATGTATTTTAAATTTATCTTCAATCAATTCTAAATTAATGTTATGCTTACCATCATTTAAATTACTACTAATTCCTACAGCTAAAGAGATATCTGGTCTTATGAATTCTTCTATCCCCATAGTTAAACGAATATCAGGATTATCGCCAAATATTGACACATCAGGAAGGAAAGGTAAGTCAATTGAGCGATGCGGTAAATCAACAGATATAACAATTTCTAACTTTTCAAAAACTAACTTTAAGTGTTCAATTGCTATATTACTAGGCGACTCTAAGGTCACGCTATTGGGGGGAGAAAGTCTCGCCTTAACGTTGGCTAATATTTTAATACCATGTTCTTCAAAAATTGGTATATCTGATTCCTCATGCACAAAATTTTTACTAATAATGGTTATAAAGTTTCCAAGTGATTGTTGAGTTAAACCTATTTCTGCATAGTTCACTTTTAAATCTCCTTTTTATAAGATATCAATTATATTATGTTGTGAAAAATTAATAATATAACCACCAAAAATCACTAACAGAAAACACGTATACACGTTCGTGTTTTGTGATATAATAAGAACAAACGTTCTAAAGGTGGTCTTATCATGAAAGGGTTACTTAATCGTTCTGCGGAGAATAAGCAAAAAATCATTATCTTTTATATAGATAGCAATAACAATGTAACGGAGCGTTATATTCGTGTGCTTGAAGTAAATGATAAGAGTATTTTGGCTTATTGTTACTACCGTAAAAAAGTGAGAACATTTAAGTTAGAAAATATCCTTTCAGCAGGACCAGTACGGAAGAGAGCTATGTAAAAAAAGCCCCTCATAAGAATGAGAGGCTTCATGTAACATGACACCTTAAGGGTATTAAATGACATTATATAGACTAATGGAGATGTTTGCTATCATAATATGTAGCGATTTAGTTTTTATCAACTTATTACTTTTGTTGTATGCACCTTAATTTGATGTACTTCCGACAATCACTTAATTAGCTTAACACTGGCAAACCATTAGTACATTACCGTCCGGGTCACTAATATTGAACCAGTGCCCATCTTCAATCTCGGTCAGTATCTCAATCCCATTTGATTTGACGTATTCATAGGCAACCTTAATATCTGTGGTGTCAAAGTGAAATCTCGGCATTTCATCAGGTTTATACTTTTCAAAAATTTTACTATCAAGTACAAGATTAACGTTTTCTAAAGAAACCACATAGATATGTCCATGTGCAATTTCCCCATCTGCCATAATGCCTAACAAATTGCAATACCAATCTCTTGCTTTTTTAACATCACTTACTGGGATGAAAATAGTGCTAATTCTTTTTCCAATGGGTTTGTCCATAACTTCTCATCTCTCCTTTTTTATATCCATTAAAATATTTCGTGAAAACCCATAAAAATTCCTTCTCAAACGTTTTTTTAATTATCTCAGGAGCAATCTTCAATTATCTGACACTTTTCTTGAATAAACATCATTTAAAAGTTAAAAGTGTATGTACATAAAAATCAACTAGTAAATAATTTTCATTAGAAATATTATTAATATGTGCATAGATTAGAAAAACTGAGCAAAATTCGCTCAGTCCTTATCACTACATGCTCAGATTTACGCTTCCTCTAGTAGCTATTATGGAATAATAGCTACTGCTTGACCACCACTCCGGCTGCCCACTTCCCTTTCC
>NZ_JAWDHA010000051.1:0-30804 GCF_034190895.1 Virgibacillus sp. M23
CTTAAATGCTTCCCAATGTTGATGTTTATCAAAAAAGATTCGTTTCAAGATGTTTTTTTCCATATACTTAAAATACCACAGTAAGAAACACTCTGGTATAGCCAAATTTTTATACTTTCTTATCTTTGAACAAAAGCGCAAGCGCCTGATTAGAAACGGAGCGACTGGAGCGAGTCAACGAAGATAAAGGAATTACGGTGAGCTTGCGAGCCGATGATAATTTAGCTTAGGGCGATCTGTGAAGTCGCCTAGCTTCTGGGCGCTTGCGCTTGACGCGGCTTTACACGCTCATATTTATCTACATGGGATAATTTTATAATTTTTCCTAGACTACGAGAAAAACGTACTGAGTAATACTCAATACGTTTTTCATGCTACAATATTTTATTTAAAAATTCCTTCGTTCGATCAGATTGAGGATTGGTAAAGATTTGGTCTGGTTCTCCTTCTTCGACAATAACACCATCATCCATAAAGATAACACGATCACCAACTTCTCTAGCGAATCCCATTTCATGTGTTACGACGAACATCGTCATTCCTTCTTTAGCAAGTTGTTTCATAACTTCTAGTACTTCTCCCACCAATTCAGGGTCTAATGCAGAAGTTGGTTCGTCAAATAGCATCATTTTTGGCTCCATTGCTAGTGCCCGAGCAATCGCAACCCGCTGTTGCTGCCCACCAGATAACTGCTGTGGATATTGGTCAGCCTTATCAGCTAAACCAACCTTCTCTAATAGCTTCATTGCTCGATTCCTTGCTTCTTTTGTACTTAAATGCCGTACTTTACAAGGAGCAAGCATTAAGTTCTCAATAACTTTTTTATGAGGGAATAGATTAAATTGCTGGAAAACCATTCCTACTTCCGTACGTACCAGATTTATGTTTACCTTTGGGTCATTTAAGTGGTTACCATCAACGATAACGTCCCCTTTCGTTATTGACTCAAGCATATTTAGACAACGAAGGAAGGTGCTTTTTCCTGATCCACTTGGTCCAATTATACAGACGACCTCAGATGGTTGGATTTCACAATTGATCCCTTTTAATACTTTGTTTTTGCCAAAGCTTTTATGCAAATCTTTTACCTCAATCATTGAATATCTAGTCTCCTTTCAATGACTCTTAGAATAAAGGATAATGTAAGTGTAATAGCAAGATAAAATACAGCAACTGTAGTGTATATCTCTACGGCATTAAAATGATTCGCAGCGATCAGTCTCCCTTGAAAAATTAATTCTGGAACTAGAATGACGGATAGGAGCGACGTATCCTTTATACTAATAATAAATTGGTTTCCTAATGGTGGGATCATTCGTTTGAAAGCCTGAGGCCAGATAATATAACGCATTGTTTGACTATGATTTAAGCCGAGAGAACGTCCTGCCTCTGCCTGCCCTCTATCAATTGATTGCACAGCACCTCTGACAATTTCTGCAATATATGCACCTGAATTTAGGGCAATTACAATAATACCGGCAATGATAGATTCAATTTCAAATCCGATAATTAGTGGAAGCGCAAAATAAATCCAAATAGCCTGTACTAATACCGGCGTACCTCGAATGATTTCCACATATACAGTAGATATCCCCTTTATAACCTTATTATTAGCTATTCTACCTAGACCGAATACCCCACCCAATATAAAACCAATGGCTAAGCCAACAACAGAAATCAATAATGTATAATATAACCCTGTAACTAATTCCGGGAGAAAGTCGATTACTTGAAGCCAATTAAATTCAACTGCCACCTTCGTCTCACCTCACTGTCAGAGAAAAACTAAGACCTACAGCGAAGTATAAGCCTTAGTTTTTCTCTACTTCTTTGTTTAGTTATTCTGGCTTTTTACCGAACCATTTTTCATAAATTTCATCGTATTTCCCATTTTCCTTCAGCGTTGCAAGTGCATCATTAATCGCTGTAACTAACTCTCCCTGTCCTTTAGAAATAGCTATACCATAATCTTCTGCTTGGTAAAGATCACCTACAACCTTTAGGTTATCTCCCTTTGTCTTGATATAATAATTAACATTTGGTGCATCATATAAAATAGCATCCGCACTACCATTTTCTACCGCCAAATATGCTTGGTCTAACTGTTCAAATTGACTTGCCTTCGCATTTTTAATATTTTCATTAATATACGTAGCACTAGTAGAACCAAGTCTAGTTGCTATAGTTTTCCCCTCAAGGTCTTCCATACTTTTTATGGAATCATTATCACTGCTGACCCCAATTGCTAAACCTGACTGATAGTATGGATCACTAAAGTCAACCTTCTTTTTTCGGTCTTCCTTTATACTAATACCAGCGACTGCAATATCAAAGGAACCAGTTTGTAGACCAGGGATAATACCATCGAAATTGGTTGTTTCTAATTCTATTTCAAATCCAACTTCATCAGCAATTGCCTTAATTAGTTCAATATCAAAACCTACATATTCACCATCTTCCTTAAATTCAAATGGCACGAACGAAGTATCACTTGCTACTGTATATGTATCTTTTAAACCACTCTCATCAGCATTTTTAGAACTATCGCCTTCTTTTTCTGCATCTCCTTCAGAAGAGCCACAGGCTACTAATAAACTAATAATCCCTAGCATTACGAAAAGGATGCTAAGTTGCTTCAGTCTGCTACTATTCATGAATAATCCCCCTCAGTTAGTAAAAAATGACTGCCACTTATTCATAGTATCAAAGATAAGATTTTTTAAAAAATTCTAAATTTAGGGATAACGTCGAAAGAAATCGCCTCATGTAACATCTCGTGATAATAGTCAGAAAATGCGTATGTATAGTAGAAATAGCTTGCAAATACTGCAATACATTAAAAAATTCATACCTACGTATATAAAGTAAAACTTCAATCAGTTAGTGGTTTGCTTATCCCATACTGATTGTTCGTACCACAAAGGTATGACCTAAAGGCCTTTGAACCAATCGGATATTTACTAGCAGTCCATTGACACTTACCCATATTGGCTTCATTTTATTGCTGAAAATGGGGGGATTACTGCCAGTTATATGTGGGATAAATCCCCTTAGTGTTTGTATGACGAGCTATCATTCTCTATTGCTTTATATAATTACAGAACCTATATTTACCCATATAAGCTATACAATATTTTAAAAATGAAAGGCTATCCAACGAGTAATTATTACACGTCAAATAGCCTTTTCTATTGTTTCATTATTCTCCTAATACAGTTTTAGCGATTTTCTTATCTAAATCTTCAAAGTCATGATATGAAATGGTTTCATATAATTCCTTTCTTGTTTGCATGTCGTTCACACCATCTTTTTGTGTTCCTTCTTCTTTAATTAATTGAAAGATACGTTCATATGCCTTTGCTGCCACCCTTAAAGAAGTAACTGGATATATCACCATCTTAAAGCCCATACGCTGAAACTCATCAGCTGTTATATAAGGCGTTTTCCCAAACTCGGTCATATTCGCTAATAAAGGTACACTTATTCTTTCAGCAAACAAGCGGAATTCTTCATCTGTTTGTAGTGCCTCAGGGAAAATCGCATCTGCACCTGCATGAATATAAGCCTCTGCTCTTTCAATTGCTGCATCCAATCCTTCATTTGCTCGCGCATCTGTCCTTGCAACAATTACTAAAGATGGTGCTACCTTTTTAATCGCTTGTATTTTCTGTTCCATTTCTTCCTTGGTTACTAGCTGTTTTCCATTTAAATGACCACACTTTTTGGGTAACTGTTGATCTTCAATTTGAACTGCAGCTACATTTGCCTCAAACATTTCTTGTGCAGTTCGCGCAACATTCAACACACCACCAAATCCTGTATCAATATCAACGAGCACAGGTAAATTCGTAGCACGGATGAGGTCTCGTGCCCTATCCGCTATCTCTGTGGAAGTAACCATACCAAGATCAGGTAATCCTTTACTTGCTGTATATGCTCCTCCTGATAAGTATAAGGCAGAGAAGCCAGCATCTTTAGCAACAAGTGCTGCCATTGCATCATGTGCTCCAGGAATTTGTAAAATCGATTCTGCTTGCATCAATTCCTTGAATTGATTAGCAAGTTCTATCTGTGTTTTTGGTTGATCGACAATCCATGCCATACGTGATGTCCTCCTTCTTACTTCACCAATAATTCCATAAATTCATTAACATTCATGGCAGTAAGCTTTTTATAATCATAGCTCACAGCTTCAATCTGCTTTAATTGCTTGCTAGCATATTGTGTTGCCATGTTTTGGGCATATTTTTCGAGAATTTTTGGCACCGCTTCTTCTCTACGGAAACGATGTCCTAATGGGTATTCACAATCCACTTGTTCTGTCGAAGTTCCATCCTTAAAATGTACTTGAACAGCATTTGCTATGGATCGCTTGTTAGGATCTAAATAATCTTTAGAATAATTTTCGTTCTCGGAAACTACCATTTTTTCACGTAACATATCTACTCGAGGATCAGCTGCAACGTCATCTTCATAGTCTTCTGCAACAATATTCCCTTTTAATAAACCGATGGCAGTTATATATTGAAGGCAATGGTCACGGTCAGCCGGGTTGTTTAAAGGACCTTTTTTGTCAATTATACGAATTGCAGATTCATGGGTCGTAATAGTAATGTGATCAATCTCGTCGATGCGCCCCTTCACTTCTGGATGTAGCTTTACAGCTGCTTCAGCCGCCGTTTGGGCATGAAATTCAGCGGGATACGATACTTTAAATAATACATTTTCCATCACATAGCTATCGAATGGTTGTTTAACAGTTAGCTCTTGCTTATTAAACAGCACATCTTGAAAGCCCCAACCAGGAGCACTGAGAGCAGTCTTATATCCCATTTCTCCCTTTACAGCCATCATTGCTAGACGAACTGCTCGACTGGTTGCATCCCCTGCAGCCCAAGATTTCCGAGAACCAGTATTTGGCGCATGGCGATAAGTACGTAAGCTTGAATTGTCAATCCATGCATTAGATAATGCATTAATGATCTCTTCACGATTTCCACCAAGCATCTTCGTGACAACCGCTGTTGTAGCAATCTTTACAAACATTACGTGGTCAAGTCCAACGCGGTTCAAGCTGTTTTCTAATGCCAGTACGCCTTGAATTTCATGAGCTTTAATCATTGCTTCCAATACATCATGAACGTTTAATGGTTCCTGTCCTTTAGCTAGTCGCTCTTGACTTACAAAGTCTGCAACTGCAAGTATTCCACCTAAGTTGTCAGAAGGATGCCCCCATTCTGCTGCTAACCATGTATCATTATAATCTAACCAACGAATGATCGTTCCAATATTGAATGCGCCTTGAACCGGATCAAGAACATGAGAGGTTCCTGGTACCCTTGTGCCATTTGGGACAACTGTTCCAGGTACGATAGGTCCTAAATGCTTGGTGCATTCTGGGTAGTTTAACGCAAGGATCCCACAACCAATCGTATCAATAAATACATAATGAGCGGTTGAATAAGCTTCCTCGCTCGTAATCTCTTTATTTAATACATATTCAGCAATTTCCTCTAAAAGTGCATCCGTTTTCTTCTGTTCATCAACTTTCAACATGAATTTTCTCCCTTTCTCTCACTGATAGCTAGTATTAATCGATAACCTTCTTAATAACTTTCTCCAATATAATTTACACGAGGACGGAATAAACGATTATTATTATGCTGTTCAATAACATGTGCAGCTAAACCAGCCGTCCGCGCACTAAAGAAAATCGGAGTATATAACCCTATAGGTATTCCTAACATCCAATACACTGGGGCAGCATAGTAATCCAAATTAGGGTATAGCCCTTTTTCTTCTCGCATTACCTTCTCACCAGCTTCACACATTTCAAGTAGCAATGAATCCCCTTTTTTATCGCATAACTGTTTTAGAGATTCCTTCATTACTAATGCTCTTGGGTCCATTTTTTTCATATATACTCGATGTCCAAATCCCATAATCTTTTCTTTTTTCATCAGCTTTTTCTGTAGTAGTTCTTCGAATTCTCCAACAGACTTTGCCTCATTTAACATGTACATAACTGCTTCATTTGCCCCTCCGTGAAGATTTCCCTTCAAAGAAGCAACGCCACCAGTCAATGCACCATATAAATCAGAATTTGTTGAGGCTATAACCCTTGCAGTAAATGTTGAATTAGGCATTTCATGCTCACTATATAATAGAAGCGAGCGATCAAAAATCTCTGCCTCCCAAGCTTCTGGTTCTTCCCCTGTAATCATATACAAGAAGTTAGCACTATACGAAAGCTCTTGGTTCGGCTGAACTGCTTCTTGGCCATGGATTAGCCGGTAACTATTTACAGTAATCGCAGGAAGATTACCTAATAACGCATATGCCCTACGCTTATTTGCTTCTAGGGACCGATTTTCTATATCCTCATCATACCCAGAAAGCGCTGACAAACCTGTCCGTAATCCATCCATTGGATGTGTTTGTTTTGGTAATAAAGCTAATAGCTTCATCACATCAGTCGGTATATCGTAATTCGTTGTTAATTCCTTTTCCAATACTAACTTCTCTGTTGAATCGGGAAGCGTACCATTAAGCAGGAGATGCACAATATCAATGTAATCATTACTCTTAGATAGTTCTATCAGTTCATGGCCACGAATAATTATTTTTTCCTGTTCTGTATCAAGGAAGGAAATAGCAGTTTCTGAAGCTATTACCCCATCTAAACCCGGAACATACTTTTCTTTCGTACTCATATACATCCTCCTTTAAGATAATTCATTGTTTAATAGTTCAGTAATTTCATTATATTCTATAGTTCTATTATAAAATTGAAATGAAAATTAGAAAAATATATAATTTTAATTATTAGCCATAATTTTTTTCTATATCAAGCATAAAATTAGGAGAGATTCTGAAATGAAAATACAGGATTGGGAAATGCTTGCAACCTTATATGCTACAGAAAATATTACTCAAGCGGCACATCGCCTGTTCTTATCACAGCCTACGCTAACATCTCGATTAAAAAAACTCGAAAACTATTATGGTGTGCAACTAATTATTCGAAAGCAAAGAGGAATCACCTTTACACCTGAAGGGGAGCAATTAGCACAGCATGCCAAGAAAATGCTTTATGAACAGCGAAAAATTGAAGAGCGGCTACATAATATGAAGGAACAAGTAGCTGGTACGATTAGAGTTGGCGTTTCTAACTTTTTTGCTTTAAATAAAATGCCAAAATTACTACGATTATTTAAGCAAAGCTATCCGAATGTTGAATTTCAAGTAGTCACTGGCTGGAGTAGCGAAATGCATCGGCTGATCCTCAATAATGATGTCCACATTGGTTTTATCAAAGGTGATTATGTGTGGAACGAAAACAAAGACCTGCTTTATGAGGAAGAAATTTGTATTGCCTCACCATGGGATTTTACATGGAAAGATCTCCCTGATTTACCACGAATTGACTATTATACAGATGAAAAAATGAGAAGCATTGTAGATCAATGGTGGTATAGCAATTACAAACAAACGCCAAATATAAATATTCAAGTTAGTCAAGTCGAAACATGTAAAGAAATGATTATTAATGGATTAGGCTATGCGATTTTAGCTAATTTAGTTGTCCGCCCCTACCCAGAACTAATTATCAAACCGTTACAGCATCCTTCAGGTAAAGCAATCACTCGAAAAACATGGATGTATTATCATGAGGATACATTACAGTTGAACATCGTTCATGCCTTTGTTCGTTTTATTCAAACACTGGATGTAAAGGCATTATAAGTCAGATAAGCTATCAAACATCGTAGCTAAAAAGCATTTGAATGGATTACTTAAATACTACTTATTCATACCATATTACATTGCAACACTTAAAATCAATCTGTTTTTTGTCACTACGCAGTATCATTCTAATCCGCTTACGAATAAAACAACAAATTACTCTCTGTCACAAATATCTCTTCATTATCGTCTTGAATTATAAGGTGATACTTCAATCCGTGGGAATTTTTTTATCTCCTACGAATGGTTAGTACCACAAGGGTATGGCCTAAAGGCCCTAGAACTAATCGGACATTTAGCTGGCAGCTGTTCCCACACTTATCCATATTGGTTTCACTTTATTGCTTGAAAGTAAAGGCTTACTGCCAGTTATATGCGGGATAAAAAGAGATAATAGGAGGTTATTTCATGGTTCAAAAATGGGATGTTGTTATTGTTGGAGGAGGATTAGCAGGCTACGTAGCGGCCAATTTTTTAGCTAAAACACCTTTGAACGTGTTACTGTTAGAGAAAGCAAAGCAGGTTGGAGGACGTGCAAGAACAGATATAATCAATCATCAATTATTTAATTTAGGCCCTCATGCTCTTTATAAAAAAGGAATGGCCCGAACTATATTAGAGGAATTAAACATTACGCTTGAAGGAAACACGCCAAAACTAGGTGGTATCTTAATTGAAAATAATACGAAATATGTAGCGCCATTCTCCCCACTTGGACTCTTCAAGACCACTTTTTTGAATTGGAAAGAGCGCAAGGAATGGGTGTCTATATTGATAAAAATAAAAAATTCCAACCGTGATGAATTAGACACCAAGACTTTCCACGAATGGGTTCACCAATCTACCAATTCAGAGAAAGTCCGCTCATTACTTTATATTATAGGCAGATTAGCAACATACTGCCATGCTCCTCATAAAGTTAGCGCATATGTTGTTATCTCTCATATCCAGTATGCTATAGGAGGTGTCACTTATTTAGATGGCGGATGGCAAACAATGATTGATCAACTTCATAATCAAGCAGTTATCTCAGGAGTGGAAATCCAAACAAAGTCAAACATGAAGCAAATTGTCAAAAATAAATCTGATCAATTTCAGTTAACGCTGTCCAATGGGGATTGTCTTCAAACGAAACACGTACTCTATACAGGAGCACCAGATAATTTAAACAACGTAATAGCCGAATCATTCCCCTATCTCCAAAGAAATTTCCTAGAAGAAATCGTACCCGTAAAAGCTGCAACTTTAGATGTTGCATTAGAGAAACTACCTAAGCCAAAACAATTATTTGCTATGGGAATAACAACCCCCTACTATTATTCTGTTCATTCAAAATATGCTAGGCTTTCCCAAAGTGGACAGTGTACAATCCTTCACGTTCTTAAATACCATCATCCAGATGAAAGGATATTTGGGAGACAAGAGCAAACTCACCTTGAAGCGTTCTTAAACAAAATACAACCAGGCTGGCAAGAATATGAAGTGGCACGTAGGTTTCTACCGCAAATAACCGTAAATTACCGTCTACCTCAAGTTGGGGAAAGGAAAAATTTCTGCCAATCTGAAACTCATATTTCCGGGTTATTTATTGCTGGTGACTGGGCATCACCAGATTCTATACTATCAGAGGGTGCTGTTGAGAGCGGAAAAAAAGCAGCCATTGAAATTATGCAAAAAGAAGGAAGGTCATCTCATGCAACTTAATAATGAAGCGTATCGACTCTATCAACCTTTGTTATTTTCATTAGGTTACCGAATGCTAGGTTCAGTTGTAGATACGGAGGATATTGTACAGGAAACCTTCCTACGTGCCTATCAAATCAAAGATCAGAAGATTGAAAACAAAAAAGCTTATCTTTGTAAAATGATGACCAACCGTTGTCTGGATTTTTTAAAATCTGCAAAAAAAAGACGAGAAGTGTATATTGGGCCATGGAACCCTGAGCCTTTATTCTTTTTTAGTGACATGCACGATCACCCCTCAGAAGCTCTACTACAAAAAGAAGGATTAAGTATTGCTTATTTACGAATGATGGAGCAGCTGTCTCCTCACGAACGAGCCGTTTTACTATTGCGTGAGGTATTTGACTTTTCTTATCGAGAGATTTCTACCATCGTAGAAAAGACGGAGGATAACTGCAGAAAACTATATAGCCGTTCAAAGCAAAAAATCTCAATTGTAGAGAACGAAAGCTTACATTATGAGAGAAATAAAGACGTTGTCAACCGTTTTCTCAAAGCCTTCCACATACAAAATACGAGTGAACTGCTTGAGCTAGTATCGGATAAAGTTACCTTGTATTCAGATGGTGGAGGGAAAGTCAAAGCCGCTGTTCGTCCAATTCGAACACGTACGAAGGTTTTAGCATTTTTAATTGGTATAAGAAAAAAGACCGCAGAAGACTATTACTACGAAATCAGAAGCGTTAATGGCCAGCCCTCTCTCATCAATTATATGAATGGTACCATTCATAGTACGGTCAGTTTCTATATTCTTCATCGTACAATTAAAGAAATTTATATAACGATGAATCCTGATAAATTGAAACTTCAATCCGCAGGGGTTTTGTTTACCCGCTGATTGGTAGTACTACAAGGGTATGACCTAAAGGCATCACTCTATTCCCAAAGCGTGCAAACCTAATACTTTACAAACTCCATACAAAAATCTGCCCTAGAAGCAAGCTTTCCCATGGGCAGATTTTTTTAAGATTACTATCAGCGTGTAAAGATCTATCGAACATTTATACTTAATGATCACTCTTCCATTATACGCGACACGATTTAACGGACATGTCATTATTTAAAGACTTTAAATATCTTTAATATCTATAATCAATCCAAAAAAATAAATAAGCAGGTTATTTCCTGGCAATAAAGACATATAAAGAGTCTGTTGGAAAGAATTTTTGTATTATATCCATTCCAGCATTTGTTATTTCTTGTTCCATTATTGATGAGGAAATTCTCGGTGGACCATCATTAACATGATCTAGCTTCTCTATTTCAACACATACAAAATAACCAGATTCTTTAAGGACACGTTTTATTTCCTGCAACGTTTTGGATATCGTTTTCGTCTCATGTAATACTAATGAAGCAAGGACAATGCCTATAGAATCATTTGATAGTCGAATATGATCAATGTCCGCTTGCATAGCCTTAATATTTGTAAGGTTCTCCTTTTGTGCTTTAGTATTTATAATTTCTAACATATTTGGATCTCTATCTAATGCGTATACAAGGCTGTCAACCTCTTTAGCTGCTGGAAGTGTTAAATATCCAGTACCTGCACCTAAATCTAATATTGTATCCGTTCTCGTCATTGGGAGTAAATTCAACAGCTTTTCTGGAGGTAGGTCCTCCCTCCTTTTAGATCCATCTAAAAATTCTATTTTTCTTGTGAAAATTTCCTTTTCTTTCGAATTACATTTGTGTTCCTTCATTCATAGCCTCCTTTATATAACACTGAAAACAAAATCTTCAGCAATTCCATATTGACAAAGCTTATAAAGTGAAATGTCAACCAGTTGGTTTTTTGTTTATCCCCCGCTTACCAATTTTGCTTTCTCTTTGGGGTATTACTGCTAGTTATATGTGAAATAAATTTGCTGACAATGCTGCTTTAGAAGTCTTCTTCGATTAACGCTGCATTGACTCCTAATGCAGCTTTACTACCTTCTGCTGCAGCAATAATTAATTGAGTTGCCCCAGCTAATAACGTGTCCCCGCTTGCATATACACCTTCCACATTTGTTCTTCCAAAGTGATCTACTTTTATCCCTCCTTGATCGTTGAATTCACAGTCTAAGTCTCGACCAATGGATGACGCTTGTTCCCATTCTGGTGTAACAAATCCTCCTTCTCGTGTAATGCTCTCACCACCAGCAAAGGTAATCCCTTTTAAATACCCATGATCCCCTTGCAATGAGGTAATTTCTTGCTCATATATGATAATGCCCTTGCTGTTTAATTGATTTTTTTGTTCCACCGAAAGGATTTGCTTGCCATTTGTACATACAATCAGATCTTTACTCCAATTAAAGACCACTTTAGCCATATGGAAAGCTCTGTTATTTTCAGCTATTAGAGCCAATGGTCGATCCCTTAATTCCCAACCATCACAAAATGGACAACTAAATATACTGGTGCCATAAAACTGATTTACTTGAGCTATATTGGGTAAGGTTTCTTTCAGTCCAGTCGCTAAAATAATCTTTTTAGCTTTGTAAACCTCGCCGTCATCTGCTTTGATTGTGAATACCTGTTTATCTTTATCCACCTGTAAAACACGTTGTTTTTTGATGATAACATTTGGATACTTACTTAATTCCTCTCGTGCAATTTGTTTGAACTCTAACGGATGAATACCGTCCCGTGTGATAAAGCCATGGGACTCGTTCGTAACGGCGTTTCTCGGTTTATTATCATCAAATAAAATCGTTTTGCGCTTAGACCTTCCAAGCATCAGTGAGGCATTAAGCCCAGCTGGACCTCCGCCGATAACAATACAGTCTAACAGCATCTAAATCATCCCCATTCCCTTTTTATGATTATTTCTTGACCAACAAACAAATAGCTACGAATTTAGCTTTAATTCTTCTGATCATTAGCTGTGTAGTTCACAGCTTCTTTTACCCCCTCCATTAAACCTATTATAGATATATAATATCTATAATTTGTATTATATACTAGCACGCCATTAAATGAAACGCAAACGAATTTTTCATCTAGGATGAAATTAAAATCGTTATCCCCAAAGCCGAATAATAAAATAAATGTTCATACGAGGTGCAGTCAAAATACGTAGACTTTTTGACAAAGAAGATCGCTTCTCAAGGCCTTCCTTATCCTACGGGAAAAGTCCAGTTGAAGATCTCGCAGAAATGATCTTTGCTTTCCCAAGAACCTAAAACCGTGCCCCGGAAAGAAAGCTCTTTCCACGAGCACGGCCACAGCTAACTTGGTAAAGAAAAACACGTTACCACGTGAATCTTCGGACTCGTACTGTTCCCGCGGGAGTTTCGCTTATTTCAGGTGCTAAAGGAATGATTCTAATCAAAAAACGAAAAGATAATTAATTTCAACTAAATTATCTTTTCGTTTTTTATTGTTTCTTCGTTCTTTTGTCTCAGCCTCTTCAACTTGTAAATAAAACCTTGGTTTACTACAATCTTTTTTGTATATGAGCAGGCGAACGCCCAAGTCTTCTCGTGCAAACCACACTGTGGGGGCTGGAATCGCCCGTTTTTCCGCAGAAGTTTTCTATTATTCGCTGCCCTAAACTGAAAAGAAGCTTCTTCATGTTAATACACTGTTCCCGAAAGATATGTTTCTCTGTATACTGGAGAGATTAATAACCCATTCGTTCTTTAATTCTCGCTGCATTAGATTTAGAGGTCAACATCTCTAATAATATGAACGCCACCTCTATGGCAGTTCCTGGATTAGATGAAGTAATTATATTTTCATTAACGACAATTCGATCCTTGGATACCTGTACACCATATGTAGCTAATTGCGCTAATCGTTTGCTAGTTGGAAAATTATACGTAGTAGCCTGACGATTGTGTAAAATCCCACTATGCGCAAGTGCTAAAGAAGCTACACAAATAGCGGCAATGGGTTTTTGATGTGCATTAAAATGTTGTATTATTTCTTGAAATGTTTTACTAAAAGCATCGACATAAAAATTCGCTTCTTCAAAGCCTCCAGGAATTGCTAATGCATCAAATTCAGTTAAATCAATTTCTTCAACTAGCTTTTCTGGTGTAACCTGAAAATTCCATGTTGCTTGCAGCGTTGGATGAAGCCCGACTGAAGTAACGGCTGTCGATCCATCACCTTCTAATTGATTCCAACCAAGTACATCTGTAAAAACACTTGCTTCGTAAGCCTCAAAGCCATCTGCAAGTAATAATAATACCTTTTTCATAAGAAGTCCCTCCTTTATTTCTTCACTTAAGTTTAATTAATTTCCATGACTACTTAAATAGATATTGAACGGTATTTAGTTGAATTTTCCTTTGTTTTAGTGGATAATTTAATTAAATACTTTATATAATTAGGAGAATTTATGGACCACATCGATTATGAAATTTTAAAGCAGCTCGAGCAGAATGCAAAAATGACCACAAAACAAGTCGCTGCTCATGTACATCTATCTGCACCTGCAGTAGCTGAGCGCATTAAAAAACTCGAAGATCAACAAATTATTACAGGCTATCAAACATCGATTGATGTAAACAAGCTTAATCGTTCCATTATTGCGCTTGTATTATTTAAATCCAACGACTGTAAGAGGCTGGCACAATTTTGCTACAACCATCCTGATGTACTGGAATGCTACCGAGTTGCCGGTGAAATCAGCTATATTGCTAAAGTAGCAACACAATCAGTAGAAACCCTTGAAAAATTTATTGATCAATCTATGACATATGGGACACCATCTACAAATATTGTAATGTCTGAGCAAAAAAATTCAGTTTTATAAGATGGTACACACATTCCTACTTTTCTATATAAACAAATGCTTGGCTACAACATTAAAATCTTAAAGATGTTTAGAATAAAGTGGAACTCCAGTCAGCTGGAGTTTTGTATATCTCTCCACTGATTATTCGTACCACAAGGGTATGACCTAAAGGTCTTTGAACCAATCAGACATTTATTGGCAGTCGAACCCGCACTTATCCTTATTGGTTTGACTTTATTAGGCTTACCGCCAGTTATATGTGACATAAATTTGGAATAGTGCATGTTGAGGAGCATCCATTTTAATGGTACGATTAAAATCACTTGTAGATAATGAAACTCTATAATAACTACAATATGCACAGGAGGAAACAATGAAATATTCGAAGGCTACAAATTATGCATTACACACAATGGTATATTTACTCCTCTTACCTAGGGGTAGCACAATCGGCGTTCAGCCCTTAGCAGAAATACAAAAGCTTTCTCCGAGCTATCTTTCGAAGATCTTAACCAAGCTTGCTAAAGGTGGGCTCATCGAGTCAACTCCAGGTGTCAATGGTGGATATAAAATTTCTAAGCCAAAAAACGAAATCTCATTTCTCGATGTCATTAGAACAATTGAAGGTCATTCAAGTCTATTTCATTGCTCGTTAAATCATCAAGAAGATTGTCTAATCGAAAATGTGATGATGAAAGCAGAACAAAACATGAATAGCGAATTAGACCAAACGTACCTCATTGATATTGCCAATAAAGCAAATGATGAAATGGTTCGTTATATAAATGAACGAGCTAATAAATAATTTTGCAACCATAAATAAAGTAAACCTTCAATCAATTGGGGATATTGTTTATCCCGACGATTGTTAACGGAACCCATTGATTAGACATTTACTGGCAGTCGACCTCCCACTTATCCATATTGGTTTCACTTTATTGCTTGAAGTCGAGGGTATTATTGCCAGTTATATGCTCGATAAATGAAGTTAGGAAGCTCTAACTATGGTTTAGGATTGGTTCGTTCCTCTTGCTAGCACTATCGGATCTCACCAAAGGATTCTGCGTTACTTCCATAGATAGCGTAGTTCGTTGTTCTCTAGAACCTACTCCACTTCCTACGATTAATAGGTAAAGTCATCGTCAAATGACTTTACCCATCTTTAATCTTAATATGTTTCTCTTAAACACGTTCGGGATTACCGTTTTGCGAGATAATATACTGCTGGTACCGCGTGATATAAGCCTGCGTACATTCTACTGTTAAGCGTGTGCCATTTTCTTCATAGTTCGTAGTGATCACATTTGCCTGTTCGTTTAGATTTGCTACGACCTGCCCCTGATCAAATGGAATAAGCATCTCGCATTGGATTAAATCTTTAAAGATCTCCCGATTAATTACTTCTATTAATTCATGAATACCAACCCTTTGCTTTGCTGAAAGATATACCTTATTCTCCTCTACTGCTGGTATGTCTACGTCGATTATATCTCCTTTATTTAAAGCATAAATAATCGGAACGTTTTCAACACCTAAGCTCAATAGTGTTTGCTTCGTAACCTCCATTAAATTTTCATGATTCGGTTCGGAATAATCAACGACATGAATAATTAAATCAGCTTCTACCACTTCCTCTAAAGTAGAACGGAATGCCTTTACCAAATGATGAGGGAGTTTACTAACAAAACCTACTGTATCTGTCAGCAGAAAGGATTTGTTAGCAGGCATAGGAATCTTCCTTACCGATGTTTCCAATGTCGCAAATAGCATATCTTTTTCAAAAACCTGTTTATTTGAAGAGGGGTTAAACTGTTCAACCATAGCATTCATAATAGTTGATTTTCCAGCGTTCGTATAGCCGACTAAGGACACAACTGGAAGACCACTTTGTTGACGCTTCCTCCGCTGTATGCCTCGCTGAGCCACTAACTCCTCTAGCTCTTTATTTAATACTGCAATTTTCTCTTCAATCTTACGACGGTCAAGCTCAAGCTTTGTTTCTCCAGACCCTCTATTATTTAATCCCACTCCGCCACCTTGTCTACCTAAATCTTCATTCTGACCAATTAGGCGTGGGAGCATGTACTCAAGTCTTGCCACTTCCACTTGTAGCTGTGCTTCTCTTGTTTTGGCCCGTTCTGCAAAAATATCTAGAATTAACATCGTACGGTCACTAACGACTATTCCCAGCTTTTCCTCAAGAACACGTATTTGAGATGCTGTCAACTCATCATTAACAATAATCACCTCTGCATCCTTCCTCTGGATCAGTTCATGCAATTCTTCGATTTTTCCTTTCCCAAGATAATGCGCTTTATGAATACGAGCTAACTTCTGCGTTAGCTCTCCCACTACTTCGATATGACGTGCAGCGGCCAGTCCTGCTAATTCCTCCATAGAATACGCAAAACCCTCCGATTGATTTTTAATATCTACACCTACATTAATTGCTTTTTTCATATTAACATTCCCTTCCATTCTCTCTTAAAATTAAAAATCACAGGTCTTCTACCTGTGATGGAAAAGTAAATGGATGGAATCAAAAAATGCATAAATCCTTATTGGCTCGTTTCACACAAAAAATACAATTCACCCACAATAGTAAATATTGTATGAACAGTCAAGGTCAAGAAAGCTATTTAATTTGCATGTACTGACTATTTTTTAATACGACAAAAAGAGGGTTGAATCGTTCCCTCTTTGGCAAAAACACCGTATAACAAAGGCTTCCTTAAAAATAGACAGACCCATTCCATTTACTCCACACACAAGCAGAGTCTTTGACCATATTCAGTTAACGGTTCAAAGCTTGGAAACGTAGTCTGATAATATACACAAGGAAAACCTCCGTTCATTTAAGTTAACTTTATTATACAGATGAAATGTAAATACTTCAAGCGTTTACAAAATATTCTGGATGTCCCACATTTTAATAGCTATTTTCATTTACAAAGTAACTACTTACAAATCACTATCAATTTGTGTACGATTACTATAAGCAGCTCTCAAAGGAGGATGTAACCATGAAGCAAAAAAATTGGATAGGAGTGCTGTTATTTTCTACAGGTATTATAGTCAGCTTTTTCTTAAGTTTTCAGGCATTTAAAGATACATACCACATCGTTTCCTTCTATTCTAACGGGAAACGTGATTATGCAATTGATTGGGTGAATTTCGTACAGCGGGTTATTCCTGCTATTGTCATAGGCTTCATCTTTATCGGACTATCTGAAGTTATCAAATTACTGGATAAAATTAACAGAAGAAGGAGCTAATCCTAAACAAATGGTGAATAATAAAGTGAAACTTTAATCCGTGTGGGTTTTTGTTTATCCCACACGGATGGTTCGTACCACAAGGGTATGACCTAAAAGCCTTTGAACCAATCGGACATTTACTGACAGTCGATCCACCACTTATCCATATTGCTTGGAGCGGGGGCTTGCTGCCAGTTATATGTGAGATAGATTTATACATGATACCATCTCTTCCTGGAATGGTAAAAAACTCTTTGTTCTAAATCAATATATATTGCATAGTGTATAGAGTGTGTGAAATAAAAACAGTTAGAGAAATGAAAAAAGTTGTCCCATTCTATCTAATAAAGTAAAATTTCAATCCTTGGGGGTTTTGTTTATCTCACACGAATGATTCTTACCACAAATGTATGACCTAAAGGCCTTTGAACCAATCAGACATTTACTAGCAGGTAACAATAGTTGTTTTTTATTGCTTGAATCAGGGATTTTACTACCAGTTATATGTGGGATAAAACCAAAGATAGAAAAAGATTCAACATAGGATTCTACACTATTCTGTTTCATGTTACAGTAAATAAAAGGAGATGAAAAAATGAAGAATCTGAAGTGGGTACTGTTTTGTCTTATCACAAGCATCGTGATTGTTCTTTGCCTCGGAACTACAACTATATTTGCTAATTCGAATGAAACGTCTTCAAAAGACACTACATCAAAAAAGGCTCCTGATTTACCATCTACTCAAGAATCTACAGAAATTGATCCTGCTGGATATTGGACAGAGGAAAAAATGAAAAATGCTACTCCTGCAGATGAAAAGCTTCCTAAAGAAAACAAACCAGCTCCAAACGAATATGATAATACTGAAAGCGAGAAACCTGGTAATGCATCCGATCCAGTTGGACCAAAGCATGCGACTATAAATGTAGTCGTTCCCTCGACAGCTGGCAAAGTATTTTTTTCCTATCAAGGAAATGATTATGTATGTTCCGCTTCAGCAATCAATAGCGATGCCAAGAACCTTATCATTACTGCTGGACACTGTGTTCATGGAGGAAGTGGGGAAGGTTGGCATTCTAATATTGCTTTTGCTCCAGCTTATTATGATGGGGATTTACCGTATGGACTATGGAATTGGCAAGAGGCACGCACTTTCAATGGTTGGATAAACGATAGTAACTTTAGTTATGATCAAGCATTTGTTACTGTTAGACCGAGTAACGGAGAAAACCTAATCCATGTAGTCGGAGGAAATGGTCTTTCTTATGGCTATAGTCCAGAACAACAGAATGTTCGTATTTTCGGCTGGCCAGCAGAGGATCCGTATGATGGTGAAAGACCATATTATTGTGATGGTGACACATATAAACGCCTGTTTAGTAGTGATGCTTATATGAATTGTGATATGAATGGTGGTGCAAGTGGTGGCCCATGGTTAAGAGAAATCATAGATGAGGACCTCGGATATGTTTTCGCAGTCACATCACGAAGATCTACCTCTGGAACACCTCGTTTGTATGCAACTCCAAATTCACAAGCAGTAAAGGATATGTTTGATTTAATGGATTAAGCGATAACATTTTCAAAAAAAGAATATTCCTATAAAAGAAGTGGAACACACTTTTGTTCCACTTCTTTTTAGGTATTAAGCTATCTTCCCCAATTAACTACGTACATCATAGTGGCAATTATATCTGGTTATATTTGCAAATTTTTGTTGCTGATTAACAATCGCAAAACCATTTTTGAGGTAAAAGCCTAGAGCATCATCATCCGTTTCTACAGTGATAATGGACGGCTTTAATTCCTCCATCATGTAAGCAATCATTGTACTGCCAATACCAGACTTTTGCAGATTTGCTCGAACTGCTATATCTTTAATAACTGCGTGACATGTATCTTCATCATAGCTTACAATAATGACTCCCACCATGTGCCGATCGTCTCTATAGCCAAATGCTAGTATCGTAGGTTCATTTATATATTGACGTACTCTAGCGGCTAGCTTTTCCTGGGTAGGCATGTATACACTTTCCTTCAATATTTCTAGTACCTCAGATTCTTCCAGCTCTTCTTTTATACCATGAAAGCTAGTAATTACAGTCACCATCCCTTTTATATCGATTGTTTTTCATAACCAATAGCGGATTCCTATAAGGTTATACTTCCTCGATAACAGGGTTCGGTTTTTTCTGTGTTTCAAACACCGTTCCCCCCCACCTCAACCTTTTTCATTTTACCGTTTCAGGAATATAAACATTTCTTCGGTATCCAGCCAATTTCTCCATTATCGTTTTTAATTAAGGTATAGCCTGAACAATCATTATTGATAACCTTTATGATTTCACCTTGCTGAACAGATAAAAAAGTTGTACTTATATCATTATTACTTATTAGTTGATTGTTATTTCTCGTAATGAACTCATTCTTTACCCACTGTGTTATTCCAAGTTCTATATTTTTGCAATGTGTAAAGAATGGCTCCTCTTTAATTATTTCAAGCTCATAATTCGGATATGTAACAGTGCCTACTCTAGCCGTTGTGTCTTGATGAGATTGTTGAATCATTGCCATTTCTTGTAGTTCATCTACAAATGTAAAAGAAATTTGCTCTCCATCCACCACTAAAGCATTAAGCTGTCCTTCGCGTTTAATTTGATTCCCACCATCAATAGCTATGATTCGTTTATCTAAATCAATTAATGGATTATTTGAACATATCGATTGCGTTGTGTAATTCACGACTGGCCAATGTCCAACAATAACTGTTTTATCCGCACGGTGTCCCTTTTCATAAAAAGCAGGCATAGACAAAGCATTTTCTATAGTCGTAGACTGCCAATTGGGAATATCCTCAATCCCAGCATGAATAATGATAAAATGCTCTGTTTCATAAGCGATGGGAAGAGCTTCTAACCAATCAATTTCATTTTTATAATGCGTACGATAAAATTTACTCAGATCCTTAAGACTATGAAAATCAGCTAGTGATTTATCTTGTTTTTTCAGCATTTCGTTTAAGATTGAATTTGGTTGCTTCTTCATATAATTTTTAATGCCTTCGACTTCATTAAATACATAGTTTATTAATATATCACAATTACCTTTTGTTACATATACACGTTCCAATTGAGCCGTTAAGGAAGTGAGAAAATCGATTACGCCTAGACTGTCTGCTCCCTTTTCACACATATCTCCATTAATAAACAGATAATCTTCTGGCGTATATGCTATTTTATCTAATAATTTCTGCAACAACTGTAAATTCCCGTGAATATCTGATATAACGATCATTCTCCTATTTTTATCGAGTGCTAACTTGCTTGCATTCATCATTTTTGTAATCCCCTATTCTAGCTAATCACAGGTTTTTGTATTTTGATTTATCATTAGTGTATCATATTCTATGTAGCAAGCATCTGCAAAAAAAGAATGTTAAAGGGGACTATTAGGTCCCCTTTAATCATAATTACCTTTTCTTCGTCACCTTTCCTTTTAAAATAAATATTCCGTTGCTAGAATTACAGTTCGGACAACCTTCCTGTTTTAGCTGTTCAATTGTTTTGTATCTCCCTGTATACCCTACACGATATTTTTCTCCACAATGCTTGCAGCTATAGATACGTTCTGACTGCTTCAACTCTCCAGTATAGATGGGATCTGTATAAAAAGTACGCCAGTTATCTGCAATATGTGTAGCTGCTGTCGTTTTTAAAATAAGCATTTGGCTCTGGTTTGCTATCATTTGAGCACCCACATAGGAATTAAAATTTGGATATGTGGCAACAATACTCAATCCCATTTGAACAAACAAACGATTCATTTCTAACATAAATTCGGGTGACTTATGTGCAAAAGATAAAAAGATTTGCCGTCCTTGGTTACTTTTCAATGCTTGGATACCTCTAGCTAGGAATAACCCCAGTCCGTTTAGCGTATAAGGTGGATCTGTAAAAAAGCAATCGTATGACGCTACATACGTTTTGCCCAACGGGTACCGCATATCATGCTCTATACATGTGATTGGTAAGCCTTCTTTTTCTGTGAAATCACTGATGAATTGAAGAAAGCGACAATCAATATCCATTACATGAATAACCGTTCTAAACCTTTGCTTCGCAGGAAATAATTTCTTTAATAGCAAGCCAATTGATATACTAACTAAATCATCATCTCCAATACATAAGATACGTTTACCAATTAAAGCATGCTCTTTTAGACAGAGAATGGCTCGACGTAAACTAGTTTCAGCTGTACATTGTGATTGATCTAACTGTACGTCAACCTGCGGACGCTCAGCAAATAATTGATTTAACACAGCAAGGACGTCCTGACATTCGTCTAACCAATTAGCTTCGATCGATATAAGTTTATGATATAACGTTTTGTTTAATCCCTGAAAATCCAGCTCCTGTTCTACCAATATATTTCCTTTCACTGTACAGCGTACACCACGATCTTGCTTTAATATTTCCTTCTTCATCAATTCTTTTTTTACGGCGACAGTTACTGGTACTGGAAGGTGAACCCTTCTCGCTAAATTCTTTGTAGAAATCCCCGGCGCTACATAACATTCTCTGATTACTTGTTCGATAACAGCTGTACCTTCTTCTAAATCAAGTTTGGCACCTACCTGTTCGATAATATCCATTATAATAATACCTCCATATTTCCATTCTATTTTCACTCCTCTTCAAATAACTCTTAAAAACATTCATTACTTATTCCTCCCTTTTCATTTAGAAAGCTTAGCTAATCGTCAAGATCTAACGGCGATAGCCCTCGCTAGCATTCACACTGATTTCTAGATTTTTTCAGTGTAAAAAAAGACGGCAAATGAACATGGTCATTTGCCGTCTACTAGCCCTATACCAAAGAAGCATGATTCATAAGAACTTCCAATAAAAGTCCATTCTACGAATCACCTAGCACGATTGAAGCGATTAAAAAAACCCGCACTTGAACAGCACGGGTTTTTACACTTCTTCACGTAGGATTCTAAAGACATGATTAACCGTTGTTCATTACTAATTCAGAAGGTTAGAGAAGCCCATTTCAAATAAACATTCGTATTGTCTACAAATGACCATTTTTGAACTCTAAAACCTTATTAAGTTACTGAATTAGTTGAACACACCTGTTACCATGTAATTATCTCCTCTTTATATAGGGTTGAAATCAGCATATCACACATTAGTGGGGATCACAATATATTTTTAACATGCTAAATAAAAACTGTAGTTGCGCTTGAGAACTTCTCCTACCCAATCACATTGTACTAGTCTTTGTATCCTCCACTAATTGTACGTACCACAAGGGTATGATTTTAAAGGCCTTTGAACCAATTGGACATTTACTGACAATCAATCCCACACTCACCTATATTGGTTTCTCTTCATTGCTAGAAGTGGGGGGCTTAACTTCCAGTTATATGTGGGATGAAGCTCAAAAAATGATTATTCAACTTTATCAGGTTTTGGATATTCATACCCTTTCGTATCAACTTCTACCTTCTGCATTTTTTGTTCTTCAGCTGCAGACACAATCTCGTCTGTTACCTCCAATCCTTCTGTTACTTTACCGAATGCTGCATACTCACCATCCAAATGTGGCGAATCGGCAACCGTAATAAAGAATTGTGAGCCTGCTGAGTTAGGATCAACCGATCTAGCCATAGAAATTACGCCACGTTCATGTTTAAGCTCATTTTTAAAATCATTGGAACTAAATTCTCCCTCTATGGAATAACCTGGACCACCAGCTCCCGTTCCTTCTGGATCGCCGCCTTGAATCATAAAATCAGGCATGACCCGATGAAATATCAATCCATCATAAAACCCTTCCTCTGTTAACGCTATGAAATTCGCTACCGTATTTGGCGCGATCTCAGGATATAATTCAAGCTTTATCTTTTGATCATTTTCCATCGTTATCGTTACAATCGGATTTTCTTCCACATCATTTGGATAGTCACTGCTTCCCTTGCCATTACCTGCTTCTCCCTTATCTGCACTACTCCCACAGCCAGCTAGAACGATTATGATGGCAAAAAAGAGCAGAGGGAGAAGCTGAAGCGTATTCATTCTTTGTTTTTTTCTCATTTCTTATTCCCCTTGGTTAGTAAGATTTCTTGTCCGTATTATAGCATGAAGGAGATGGGTCTATTTTCTTAATCTTCTATTTTTTATTCGCCACCTAACAAATAACGAGAATAGAGAGTTTAAACGAACGATCATACGGAATTATGTTATTCCCGCATGATTCTTCTACTAGCATTGTATTTATCCATTCCCGTTGGAATCATCATCAGTTCTAAATGTGAACGATAAAAAACCAAACTACGATCCGGACATAGCTTTGTATGCTTGGATTATAGTTTGGTATTCCATTTTTTGTCTCGCCACCATTATAACTTTACTACAATTACAAGAACGACTCAGTATTCTTCCACGTAATACTCCTCACCCAGACGATTCCGTAATCTTATTATAAAGTCTTCATAGATGGCCTTTATTCTCCTGTTACATTAGTTATCTACATGAACATTTGGTTATCCTACTATATTTATTCATTTTTATGTTTGTCGCATACTTTTCATAATGAAGCTTACGATTAAGATTAAAACAATCGCTCCAATTAAAGCAGGGATGATGAAAAATCCGCCCATTTCTGGCCCCCACTCACCTAGGATTAGTGAACCAAGCCATGCGCCAATAAATCCTGCTATAATATTTCCAATAACCCCTCCCGGGATATCACGACCAACAATAAGACTTGCCAGCCAGCCAAGAATACCACCAATAATTAATGACCAAATAAAACCCATATTGATTTCCTCCTATAGATGTTTTGATTCTAGGTATAGGAATAGCTTTCCCAAAATGTATGGTTTTAAACAATTATAGAAATGAAGCAATATCAGTAATTATCACATTAACTATTTGCTACTTGATAAACCTCAAGCAGAGGTGCTCCTGTTAACAAACAATGGTTTACCTTCTATCAACATAACTGGAAATCGATCATTTCTTGTCAACTTTTCACATGGTACTTTTCTTTCGCTTCTAGTCGGCGTCGATGAAGAATTGGTTCTGTATATCCACTTGGCTGTGATTTCCCCTGCAATACAAGATCGCATGCTGCTTGAAAAGCAACGGACTCGTTAAAGTTAGGAGCCATATTGCGATATGCAGGATCACTCGCATTTTGCTTATCAACAATTCTTGCCATTCGCTTTAACGTATTAATTAGTTGCTCTTTGCTGCAAATTCCATGATGAAGCCAGTTCGTCAGCATTTGACTAGATATGCGGAGTGTTGCACGATCTTCCATCAATGCAACATCATTAATATCCGGAACCTTCGAGCAGCCAACTCCTTGTTCTACCCAACGAACAACATAGCCAAGTAATGTTTGGGCACTATTATCAAGCTCCTCCTGTATTTCTTCAACTGACCAATTTTCATGTTTAGCAATTGGTATCTGTAAAATATCAGCTTGGTAATCCTTTGTCTCTTTTTCAATTTCCGCCTGCACGTCCGTGACGTTTATTTCATGATAATGTAGCGCGTGAAGCGTTGCAGCCGTTGGTGATGGAACCCAAGCAGTATTCCCGCCAGCCTGTAGATGTTCAATTTTCTGCGCTAGCATATCTGCCATCAAATCTGGCATTGCCCACATACCTTTACCAATTTGTGCTTTTCCTTTCATTCCAGTTCTTAAACCAGTATGGACATTATTTTTTTCATAACCATTTAACCATGAAGAAGTCTTCATTTCTCCTTTTCGAATCATGGGGCCGGCTTCCATGGACGTATGGATTTCATCTCCAGTACGATCTAGAAAGCCGGTATTAATAAACACAATTCTATCTTTAACTTCATAAATGCAATTTTTTAAATTAAGCGTTGTCCGGCGTTCTTCATCCATGACACCGATTTTTAGTGTATACCGGGGCATATCAAGCATATCTTCTACTCGATTGAATAGTTCATTCGCAAATGCTACTTCTTTGGAACCATGCATTTTCGGCTTCACAATATACACGGACCCTTTTTGCGAGTTTTGGTATGGACTATTACCCAATAGATCATGCTTCGCCATCAAGCTTGTGAACACGCAATCCATGATTCCCTCTGGAATTTCTTTTCCAAATTCATCAAGAATTGCATTCGTTGTCATTAGATGTCCAACATTTCGGACAAACATAAGTACGCGACCAGAAAGTGTAATTTCCTCTCCATTCAATCCAATATAATTACGATCTGCATGTAATGTACGTGTTACTTTCTTACCATTCTTTGTGAAGGTCGATGATAAGTTACCACGATTCAATCCTAGCCAATTCCTGTAAACAAGTGTTTTATCTGTTGCATCAACAGCCGCAACAGAATCTTCACAGTCCATAATACAAGAGGTTGCAGATTCGATAAGTACATCCTTCACCCCTGCTTTATCCACTGTACCGATAGCATGTGTACGGTCAATTTGAATTTCGAAATGTAAGCCATTATTACAAAATAACAGCGCATGTGGATTTTCTGTAAAGCCTTGATAACCGACAAACTTCGTAGCGTCTTTTAGGCTAGTTGTCGTTCCGTCATCAAGTGATACGTTTAATTTCCCATTCACAATAGCGTATTTCGTTGCTGATTTATGTGAGGCATCCATAAGCGGTGTTTGTTTATCTAAAAAATCTTTGGCAAAAGCAATTACCTTTTCTCCACGTATCGGATTATATGCCCCTATACGATCTGCTCCATTTTCTTCATTTATCACATCGGTTCCATATAAAGCATCATAGAGAGATCCCCAACGGGCATTAGCTGCATTAATAGCATAACGAGCGTTATCAATTGGAACGACAAGCTGCGGTCCAGCTTGCTTTGTAATTACATCATCGATATTTTTAGTTCCAATTGTAAAATCAGCAACTGGACTCTCTATATATTCAATTCCCTTTAAAAACGCTTGATATGCCTGAAAGTCAACTACATCATTAGCTTTATGCCAAGCATTGATCTTTTCTTGGAACGCATCACGATCCGCTAATAATGCTTTATTCTTTGGAGCTAAATCAGTAACGAGTTGTGCGAAGTCCTTCCAAAATGTTGGTTCACTAAGTCCTGTTTCTGGCAACGCTTCTGATTGAACAAACTCATAAAGTTCCTTGGAAATTTGTAGGGTTCCTACTTTCACATATTCTGTCATAGCTATTCCTCCTCTTCCATTCTTCCTTGCTATTATTTTAATCGGAGTAGCGTAGAAACAAAAATATATGTTTTGCATGAGCATTATTCCTTTTGGCTATAGCTTGCAGTATAATAAAAAACAGTAACACATTCTCTTGGTTAAAGGGGGAGATAAGATGGACATAAGGCATGTCGAATACTTTGCAGAGGTTGCGAAACAACGAAACTTCACGAAAGCCGCTACTGTACTTCATATATCTCAGCCTTCATTAAGTAAAACCATTAAAAATTTGGAAAATGAACTGGGCGCTCCATTATTCGACCGCGGGGCAAAGCAGCTTGAGCTAACAGATGCAGGACGTGCTTTTCTTGTTAATGCAATGAATGTACTTGATGCATTTGATAACTTAACTGCAGAACTTAATGACGTTATTCATTTAAAAAAGGGAGAAATCAAAATTGGAATACCTCCGATTATAGGTGCTGCTTTCTTTTCCAAACTAATTAGCAACTATAAGGAAGCACACCCAACCTTTGATATGACGTTGCATGAGGTTGGCAGTAACAGCATTAAACAAGGAGTTAGAGAGGGAGAGCTTGATATTGGCTTAATTTGTAATATCCCTATTAAAAATGAAAGCTTTGAAATCATTCAGCTACTAAAGGATCCGTTAATGCTTATTGTTCATACTGATAATCCAATAGCAAATGAAGCGTCGATTGATTTTGCCGCTATTGAAAAAGAACCCTTTATCTTATATCGAAATGATTTTTCTCTCCATGACAGGATTATGGAAGCGTGTAGTAACCACGGCTTTCAACCAACAATCGTCTGTGAGAGCTCACAAAAAGACTTCATGATTGAAATGGTAGAAGCGAAATTAGGAGTTGCGCTGTTACCAAGTAAAATATGCGGTCAAATAAATAGTCGTAGTATTACTGCAATTCCTTTCACAAACCCTATCGTACACCTAGAGCTAGGGATGATTTGGAAAAAGCATAAATATTTGCCCTACGCCGTCAGAGAGTTTATTGCTATGTCGGAAAACTTTATTTACTAATAAAACAGATGAAAATTCGACGAGGCTGGGACAAAACACAACTTCTTTACTCAAAATACGAATAATCATATTATCAATAGGAGGATTATCGCCGCACCGTGAAACTATACGCGCTTTCCGCGGGGCACGGCATCAGCTAACTTGGTAAAGAAAAACACGTTACCAAGTGGATCTTCGAACTCGTGCTGTTCCCGCCGGAGTCTCGCTTATGTCAGGTATTAAATGAATGATTCTGATCAAAAAACGAACGATAATTAATTTCTTTGTCTCAGTCTCTTGGTAATGTCGGAGACTCCAATAAATATCTGTTTGATTGTCACAATAAAGCTTTCTAGACAGCATTCATTTACAATCCTGTCGAGTTTATGCTTATCATTGGAACAAATTATTGAAAATGACTATCCCAATGTGTAGTTAGCAGAACAGACTTATCTGGAGTAAATTCATTTTCTCCCAAAACGGCTTGATGCATAAGATCATTAACTAATTTCAAACGTCTCTTTGTACAAAATCCATCCCAATCCAAAGCCAATGATATGTTTCATTCTCTATAGCGTCTAATAACGTAATAACTATCTCCAGGAAGAAACCTTCATCGGAATTTCTCTTCCTATCGATTTACCCCTCATCTTACCCAGAGTAAAAAGAACGGTAATAGTTAGAAAAATATGTATGGGTCTCGTATTTCCGTAAATACTGAAGATACAAACTGTAAGAAGGTGGTAGTATTGTGAAAATACTAATTCTATTAGGTAGCGCTATCTTACCAACTATTTTGTACTTTTCTCAAAAATCTAACAAACGGTTCGAAATTGTATTTAATCTTTGTGCGTTGCTGTCTCTAGTTGTTTTTGGAAATATCCTTGCATTGTCTATTTATAACGTAATAAAAAATAACACTGTATTAATGACAGATATTCACGCCATTTTATTAAACCCCTTCTTTTTAATTACTGGTGCTTACCTTGGCATATATTTGATATACATGCTACTAAAGACGATTGGAATAAGTAGGGGAAATAACGACCATATCAATTAAGGTGTATAGGATTAATACATCGACTACAAAAATACCTTACATTGTTTTACATATCTATTTCATGATAAAAACCTTAGACAAGAGCTCCTATTTCCGCTTGATCATGTGATAATCCAAAAATGTGGGTACACCAGCTAATACAAAAGGAGATACTATCTGATACGAGTTCATTTATCCCCCAATTTGTTCTTTTTTGATTTACAAAATATGCATAATGACAAATTCAATCTTGGTTATTCCAAGAATTTTTAAAACACCAATCAAAATATTTTAATTTCCACTGTAAAATCCCCTACTATGCTCAGGGATTTTTTGACAGAAGGCGATATTAATAAATTTTACGCCCTTCGCTTAAATACGATTTGGTTAAAGTTAACCGATACTTCTCCACCGAATCCACCCACTTGAGGAATGATATTCACTAGCTCCCAGCCTTCATTACCAAACTTATTTAACTTCTCTTCCAACTCCTCACAATCTGCAGATGTAATTCCTAAGGTCCATGTTTCAACTGCATACTCCCACTTTTCCAAATCGATAACCTCCTTATGCTGCAAAAAGCATTTTATACCTTATACGAATAGTAGGTACAGAGGTTTCACCGAATACCAAACCAGATTGCTTACTTATCGGTCACTATCCTCTATTTTATACTCCAGAATGTCACCAGGTTGACAATCTAATGCTTTACAAATCGCATCTAACGTGGATATACGAATCGCTTTTGCTTTCCCATTTTTCAATATCGAAAGGTTAGCCATTGTAATTCCTACTCGATTAGATAGCTCTGTTACACTCATTTTTCTTTTCGCTAACATCACATCAATATTAATTATAATTGCCATATTTCCACCTCATACTGTTAAATCATTTTCTGTTTTGATCGCTAATGCACTACTTAATAATTGCTGCAGGACCGCTGCAAAAACGGATACAACAATGGATGCAAAAATAATTGTAAATGCGATAAGTGCTACTCCAGGGTGAAAAGCATGCTGTGACATAAGGTATAGGGCGCCTATTACATATAAAATACTAATTACCACTGCACAATATTTTATATAGCGTAAGGAAATCACTGATGCCTTCGAGAAGGCATGATGAATTTCAATGTAGTTTAAAATTTTTATAGCTTGATACAAAGCAAAATAAAAAGGTATTGCCGTACTATACAAACCTACTAAAATGGGGTATTGCAAATGACGAAATGCTGGAAATTGCTCTGCGGTATTACTTGCCAACGAAGGTAGCCAAAATACACATAATGTAAGTACAATAATTCCAATAAGGATAACAGCTATTTTTAAAAAAATGGTTGTACCTTTCTTAATCTTCATGAAAGCACCTCACTTATTTATCATTAACAACATAATAATGCAAAATTTATTGTAATTCAATAAATACTTATCATTTTGGATAATTTAATGGAATAAATATAAAAGCATTCCTAATTGACTAGAAATGCTACAAGCTACTTGGTATATCCATTTTCCATTGAAGCTCTATCATTTAGAAAAACAAGTGAAGCTGCTTTACATTAGTTCAAGGATCAACCATAAACACAAAAAGATTATCGGAAACATAAACATGGATGCTATCATCGTTACTTTAGGTCTTTTGAATACATGAAGAAAGTACAAAGGAATGCCAAAAGTAAATACATCCACTAACATCAAGCCAAAAAACTTACTTACCACTCTATCATTGATGGTAACATCCTCCTCATTACTAACTGGTTAGGTGCCCGCTACTTTTGCCCAAACCAAACTTAACAATCTGATTCATAAATACCTAAGAAAAACTGAGCAAAATTCGCTCAGTCCTTATCACTACATGCTCAGATTTACGCTTCCTCTAGTAGCTATTATGGAATAATAGCTACTGCTTGACCAACACTCCGGCTGCCCTCTTCCCTTTCCGTGGGGTTTGTCCTTCAGCTAACTTTTTTAGCAAAACCCGCTCAAAAAAGTGGATCTTCAGGTCAAACATTTCCCACAGGAGTTGAAGTGGCCGGCCTTCGCTATTATCAGGCTCT